>JANMGF010000313.1:0-2177 GCA_031374535.1 Polyangium sp. (in: bacteria) | reverse complement strand
TCGAGGATGGCCTTGGCCTGGCGCTCGGAGAGGTAATAGTCGCCGCGCGTGTCGGCCTCGGCACATTCGGCCTCGGGACGGCCGGCGCGACGGAGGAAGTCGCCGAGACCCTTGAGCGGCAGCTTCTGGATCCGCTCACGCGCCTCCTCGGGATCCTGCGAGGACCGGATGGTCGACACGATGATGTCGACGTCGGTCGTGGCCATGCCGAGCCCCTCGACGAGCTCACGCTGGGCCTCGGCCTGGCGCAGCTCGTACCGCGTGCGCCGCGTGATGACCTCACGGCGATGCTCGACGAAGTGGGCGAGGGTCTCTTTGAGGTTGAGGACGGCGGGGCGGCCGTTCGCGATCGAAAGGTTGATGACGCCGAACGACGATTGCAGGTCCGTCAGGCGGTAGAGCTGGTTCTGGACGACCTGCGGGAAGACGTCCTTCTTCAGCTCGACGACGATCCGCATGCCCTCACGGTCGCTCTCGTCGCGGACCTCGGCGATGCCCTCGATGCGTTTTTCCTTGATGCACTCGGCGATCTTGACGACGAGGCGGGCCTTGTTGATCTGGTAGGGGATCTCGGTGATGACGATCTGCTCGCGATCGCCCTTCAACGTCTTCTCGACGATGACGCGGCCACGCATGCAGATGGTGCCGCGGCCCGTGCGGTAGGCCTGGTCGATGCCGCTCTTGCCGTAGATGAGGCCGCCGGTCGGGAAATCCGGCCCCTTCACGTGCTCCATGAGCTCGTCGATGGTCGCGTCGGGGTTGCGGATGAGCAAGACGGACGCGTCGATGATCTCGCCGAGGTTGTGTGGCGGGATATTCGTCGCCATGCCGACGGCGATGCCGCCCGAACCATTGACGAGCAGCTGCGGGAACTTGGCCGGGAGGACGGCGGGCTCTTGCTCGGAGTCGTCGTAGTTCGGGTTGAAATCGACGGTCTCTTTCTCGATGTCCGAGAGCAGCTCCGTCGCGACGCGGGAGAGGCGGGACTCGGTGTACCGCATGGCCGCGGGCGAGTCGCCGTCGACCGAGCCGAAGTTGCCTTGCCCGTCGATGAGCGGGTACCGGAGGCTGAACGGCTGCGCCATGCGGACGAGCGCGTCGTACACGGCCATATCCCCGTGCGGGTGATACTTGCCGAGCACGTCGCCGACGACGCGGGCGCATTTCTTGTGCGCTCCGCCGGGGCCGATCTTCTGCTCGTGCATCGAGTAGAGGATCCGGCGGTGCACCGGCTTGAGCCCATCACGCACGTCAGGGATGGCGCGACCGATGATCACGCTCATCGCGTAATCGAGGTAGCTGTTCCTGAGCTCGTCCTGGATGCTGACGGGGATCTTCTGCTGGATGTTCGAGGTATCTTCCATGCCGCCGCTCGAGCCTGGGGCCGACGCGCGAGAGGCTTGAAAAAAGCCTCGTCTCCCGCCGGCCGGAGGACGCTCTCAGGTAGTATACGACCCGTGAACCTGCAATCAGGTTCGAGGGTTTTTGGCCCCCGGGACTCGCTTGGCTCGGCCGCTCCGTTGCGGTCGTCCGCGAGGGGCGGTCAAAGCAACGTGCAGGTGGCCGTGCTGACCGCGCCGGGGGCGATCTCGGCGGTGCAGGTGGCGGACGCGGCCACCGCGCCGTCTTCGCGATGGCCGACGAGCGTCGCCGCGTACGTGCCGGGGCCGATCGGCGCGAAACGAACGGGTTTGTCGCAAGGAACACTCTCGACGACGAGATCGACAGGCGCGCCGATCGCGGCGTCGTAGGCAAGGACCTTCGCCATCTCGCACGACGTGCCAGAAGCCACGAGCACGTCCTCGAGGGAAAGATCGAGCGCGCCCTCGGCGCTGAGCGGGTCGCAGATCGCAGCCGCCACGAGGCCCTCGGAAGAGAGGGCGGTGCACGAGGCGCCCCAGGTGACGGGGCCGCCAAGTTCGGCGTGGGCCTCGACGCGGAAGGAGTACGTCTCGCCAGGCGTGATTCCCTGGGTATACGGGGCCGGCGCGGGGCCAGACGGGGCGCAGGGCAGGTTCACGAGCGCGGGCAAGCTGGGGTCGTCCGGGCGCACGTCGAAGCTCGCGACCTGGCCCGCGCCCGAGGCCTGCTTGCAGGTGAGCTCGAGGCCGGGGATCGCGCTCGTGCCGGCGAGGGTCTTGCGGGGATCGACGGCCACGCCGGTCTCGGCCGCGAGC
>JANMGF010000416.1:0-6820 GCA_031374535.1 Polyangium sp. (in: bacteria) | reverse complement strand
ACCGCGCGGATGGCGGCCTCGTGGCGACGCGACGTCATGGCCCGATGGAAGGGGCCCAGGGCGAGTCCGATGGCCTCGGCGTAGCCCTCGATGGCGGGGCCAGTGAGGGCGCGCTGGTTGGCGAAGAGCAGGTCGTGCATCCGCCAGAAGCCTTCGTCGCCGCGCTGGCGCCGGGCCTCCATCGTAGCCTCCGCGGCGGGCATCGCCTGATTGTGGAAGGCCAGCGGGTCGTGGACCCAGACAAACCGGACGTCACGCGGATACCGCTCGCGCACGCGCTCCAGCGTCGGCTGGACGCGGCTGCAGAAGGGGCACTGGAAATCCGACCACTCGACGATCGTCACGAGCGCCGTCTCGGGGCCCTTCGCGGGCGAGTTGCCGACGGGCACCTTCCAGACCGTCTTGTCCTCTGCCGCCGGCTGATCGCGGTTCGGCGCCGGGGGAGCCTTCGCCTTGTTCTCCTGCGAGAGCTTGGCGTAGACCTTGTCCGCCTTCGTGCCGGCCTTCAGCGCGGCGTCGGCGGCCTTCAGCTGCTCGTCGATCACCTGCTTGAACTTGTCGATCGGCTGCGCGCCGCTGAGCAGGACGCCGTTGATGAACGCCGCCGGCGTGCCGGAGACGCCCGCGGCCTTGCCGGCGGCGAGGTCGGCGTCCACCTTCGCGGCGAACTCCTGCTTGTCGAACGAGGCCTTGAACTTGGCCTTGTCCACGCCCGACTGCACGGCCCACTGCTCGAAGTTCTCGGGCGTGAGCGCGCGCTGGTTCTGGAACGCGAGGGCGTGGAACTTCCAGAACGCCTCCGGGCCCTTCAGGCGGAGAACGGTCTCGGCCGCGACCGACGCGGGACGAGCGTTCTTGTGGAACGGCAGCGGGTTCGACTTCCAGACGATCTGCAGCTTCTGCGGGCCGTACTGCTCGCGGAGCTGCGTCAGGGTCGTCTCGACCTTGCTGCAGAACGGGCACTCGAAGTCGCTGAAGAGCACCAGCGTGACCGGCGCGTTCGGCGAGCCCCAGACGGGATCCTTCGACGTGACGGGGATGGCCGCGTCGCTGTGATCCCACGCCCCACCGGCGACGAACTCCTCGGTCGCACCGATATCGGCGGAGCGCGCACCGGCTCCGCGATCGATGCCCCACATCAGCGCCATCCCTGCCATGAAGCAGAGAAGGAAGCCGACGATGGCGGTTCCTTTATTCATGTTTCTTCTCTTTCCTTCCGAGCAGGTGCTGCCCGCGCGGCGCTCCATATCGCGCCGCGAGAGCCGACACCTCGATCGCCGCGACGAACGTTCGTCGGGGCGAAAATCCACGATCTTCCAGCGTTGCCTTGCGAGCGACGCTGCCCGTGACACGTGCGCTCCGGCGGCGCCCCCCCGCCTTCAACCAGAAGGGGCGCTCTGCCGAACCGCGAGCTTGTTTCCTTCGCGCTGGATCACTTCAGCCGTCGCTCTCACGCGATCCGCGCGAGGGCGAGCACGACCCAAACGTCAGGCGCGAGGGGGGTGATCGACTTCTCGCTGAACACCCCGCAGAGGGGCGCCCTCCACCGGCGGATACGCCGGAAGCTCGAAGGCGAACGCCGGACGGAGATCGAAGGACGCCTCGAGAGCGGCGTCCGGCACGGTCGCGAACGGCGAGGTGGCCGGGCTCTCGTCGCCTTGGGACGGACCGAGGAGGGGTCCTACCGTCGTCCCATCACACGAGACCACCGCATCGATACGCGCGTCCGTCATCGGGTGGATGCGCCCCGGCGCGACCGCCGTGGCACCACGCGCATCACACATGGCCGCGATCTGGGGATCCCCCTCGTCGAGGTCCGCCATGGGGTCGGCACAACCCAGCTCGGTCTCGTCGCCGTCTTCCTGTGCCATCCGCACGGAAGGCCCCGGCGCGTACCCGAGCGTGGAAGAAACGTCGCCGTCACAAACCGGCACGATCGCTGCGTACGCGCGGAGCGGCACCAGCCAAACCACGGCGAAGATCGCCGTGAAGGCCAGCGCACGAAGGACCGCGACACGCAACATTCGACCTATCCATAGCCGAAGGCTCGGCAGGCTGCAATTGTCCGCCGTCCTCCAGGACCGACGCTGAATTATTGGCCCACCTTGTCTTACATTCCTAGCGTGTGGGCATGGCGACTGCCTCCCTCGACATGGATCGCGCCCCGCACCCGGTGCAGCCTGCTGGTGCGGAGGGCGCGGCGCAGGCGACGAAAGCCTCGGACCTCGCCGCCGGGCATGACGACGAGCGTGCGGGCACGGGGCCCGGCGAGGAGCTTCCCCGTGTTCTCGGCCGGTATCTCCTGCTCCGTCGCATCGCGCGTGGCGGCATGGGGGAGGTCTACCTCGCCTCGACCATGGGCATCGAGGGCGCCGAGCGTCCTGTCGTCGTGAAGGTCATTCGCCGCGATCACGCGACGGATCCGAGCTTCATCGCCCGGTTCCTCGACGAGGCTCGCGTGCAGGCGCAGCTCCAGCACTCGGGCGTCGCGCAGGTCCTCGAGGCCTCGCTCGACGACGAGAACGGCGAGCCTTACGCGGTCGTCGAGCACGTCGAAGGCAAGAGCCTCGGTGACGTCCGCGGCCGCGCCCTCGGGCTCGGGTACCGTGTCGGCTGGTCCGAGGCGGTCGCGCTCGCCACGATGATCGCCGAGGCCCTCGCGCACGTGCACGAACGCAAGGACGCCGCGGGCCGCGCCCTCGCGATCGTGCACCGCGATCTCTCCCCGCAGAACGTCATGGTCAGCTACGCGGGCGACGTGAAGATCATCGACTTCGGCACGGCGCGCGGCATGAACCGTCGCTGCCGCACCGTGAGCGGCGTGGTCTTCGCCAAACCCGGCTACGTCGCGCCCGAGGTCGCCAACGGCGACACGGGGGACGCGCGCGTCGACGTGTATGCCCTCGGCGTCATGCTCTGGGAGCTCTGCGCGGGTAAGCGCTTCCTCCAGGGCGACGCGGCCGTCCACATGGCCGCTGTCGCGCGCAACGCGCAGAACCTCCCGCCCATCGCCGTGCAGATCGGCGCGCCTCCCGAGCTCGACGGGATCCTCGCCAAGCTCACCGCCTTCGAGCGCGACGCGCGGTACGGCCTCGCGCGGATCGCGGCGCGTGATCTCGCCAAACTCCTCGGCGCGGCGCCTCCCTTGCCCGGCGGCGAGCGTGGCGTGCGCGCCCGGACCGCGTACCTCATGTCGTCCCTCTTCCCCAGCGAGCCCGCCAAGACCCGCCGCGAGTTCGCGCGCCTCGTCGCCGCTGCGCGCGCCGTGAGTGACGCCGCCGAGGACAAGGGCAAACCCATCCCGCAGGCTTTGCCCGCCGAGGAAGAGGGGCTCTTGCCTGGCACGCGGCTCCGTCTCGTGCGGGAGATCGGCGGCGGCGCCACGAGCGTCGTGCACGAGGCCGAACACGTGGATCTCGGCCGCCGCGTCGCCGTGAAGATCCTCGCCCCCGATCACGGCGCCTCCCCCGAGTTCGCCGCGCGTTTCCGCCGCGAGGCCCGCGCGATGTCGCGCCTCGCGCACGAGGGCCTCGTCGATCTCCACGACTTCGGCCGCGCCGCGGACGGCCGCCTCTTCTGCGTGATGGAGCTCCTCGAAGGCGAGACCCTCGAGGCCCTCGTCGCCCGGGAGCGCGAGGTCGACTGGCAACTCGCGCTTCGTATCGCGATCCACGCGCTCGGCGCCCTCGAGGTCGCGCATGCGGCTGGCATCGTGCATCGCGACGTCAAACCCGCGAACGTCTTCTTGACCCGCGGCGGCGCGGTGAAGGTCCTCGACTTTGGCCTCGCGCACACGCCCGACGACATCGGCGAGGCCATCCTCGGCGCTCCGGGCGGAGACAACGCCGTCGCCGCTGGCTTCACGTTGTTCGGCACGCCCGAGTACATGGCGCCCGAGCAAGCTGCCGGGGGCCGCGTCGACGGCCGCGCCGACCTCTATGCGCTCGGCTGCGTGCTTTACGAGATGATCACTGGAAAGCTCCCCTTCACGGGCGCGAGTGCGGCCACGATCGTCGACGCCAAGATGAAGGGCAGCCCCGAGCGACCGCGCGATCGCGTGCCTGGGAAACGTTTGCCCGAGGCTGTCGACGAGCTGCTCATGCGTGCCCTCTCGCGCCATCCCGGCCTGCGTTTCCAGTCTGCCGCCGAGATGCGCGAGGCCGCCGTGCTCGCCCTTGGCGCTCCCCAACGCGCGCGTCGTCGTCGCAGGACCGCTGGCTTCGCGGCCCTCGCTGCGGCCATGGCGTTCGCGACCGTGCTGCTTGCTGGCAAGGCGAGAGATCTCGGCACGCGGTTGCCCCTTGCGTGGACGAGTCCGCCTACGACCGAGGCCGTCGCCGAGCCCGCTCCCGTTGCCGCCGTAGCCGCAGCCGAGCCGGCTCCCGAGCCCGAACCCGCTCCCGCAGCCGAGCCCGCTCCCGCTCCCGCAGCCGCGCCCGAACCCGTGCAGCTCGCCGAGGTCCCCATCTCGGCCGATCCCGAGCCGACGCGAGCGCCCGCGCGTCCTCGCCCGACGAACCGTGCGCCTGCCAGGAAGGAAACCGCGACCGCACAACTCGCCACCGTCCCCGCGGGCAAGGCCAACGTCACGCCGGCCGGCGGCGACAAGGCATCCGTGGATGCGGCCGGGGTCGTCCACGCGGACACACACACCGAGCCCCAGGGGCACGTCGAGCCCGCGAAAGACAAGGACGAACAGGCTCGCTTGCGGCGCAAGAAGAAGACCCGCATGGCCTCCAAGGGCAGCGAAACCCAGGGCGTGAAGCCGGCGGGCAAGACCAAGTAACGCGGGGTGATCCGCGCCTCTGGGCGCATTTTGCTCGATCGCGCCCCCTCACGTTGTATACCGCGCTCACTCGATGGCCCAGATTGCTCCGCCCGCCGTGGGCTCGAACGAGGTCACCTCGGGCCCGCCGCACCGGGCCATTCTTCGGCTCGCCTTGCCGACGGTCGGGGCGATGCTCACCCAGAGCGTCGTCAACGAGATCGACATCGTCTTTTTCGCCCGCCTGCCGTGCCCGGAGTCGTCGAACGCCCAGGCCGCGCTCCTGCCTTCGCTCATCGTCCTCTGGCTCTTCGGCGGCTCCCTCTCCTCCATCTCGGTCGGCACGCAGGCCTTCGTGGGCCGCCGCTTCGCCGAGAAGAACCACGAGGACGCGGGCGCGGTGCTCTTCAACGCCGCCTTCTTCGCCCTCCTCGCCGGGGTCGTCTTCTCCGCCCTCGGTTACCTCCTGATGCCGCTCATCCTGGGCGCGATCCTCAAGGTCGAGGGCGCTCGCACGGCGGCCGACGAGTACCTGCGCTGGCGCTTGCTCGGCATCACCTCGATGGCGACGACCTTCGCCTTCAAGGCCTTCTTCGACGGCATCGGCAAGACGCACGTCCACCTCGTCTCGGCCGTCGCGATGAATGCGCTCAACATCGCGATCTGCTCCCTGCTCATCTTCGGCAACGAGACGCTCGGCATCGAGAAGATGGGCATCGCGGGCGCTGGCATCGCGGGGTTCGTCTCCACGTACGTGGGCCTCGCGATCATGGTCGCGTATGCGCTCCTGCCGAGTTACCGGAAGGTCTACGACCCGTTCCGGTGGAAGAACCTCGACCGCAAGCTCACCGGGTCCATCCTCAAGCTCTCGATCCCGAGCGGCGTCGCCACCATCGCCGTGATGACGGGCTTCGGGCTCTTCGCGGCCATCGCGGGCAAGCTCGACGAGGTCCAGCCGATGGGCGTCATCTCGGCGATGTGCCCTGGCGGCAAGGCCGAGCCTGTGAACGGCGCGGCGACGACCGTGATCGTGGGCGTCCTCAAGCTCACCTTCACCGCGTGCCTCGCCTTCGGCACCTCGACGGCCACGCTCGTCGCGCAGTCGCTCGGTGAGCGTGACGGGAACAAGGCTGAGGTCTTCGGCTGGACCTCGGTCCGCCTGGGCCTCTTGATCTTCGGCGTCGTGGGTGTTTGCGAGGCGCTCTTCGCGCCGCAGATCCTGGCGTTCGTCACGCACAGCCAGGTCGTGCAGGACGTCGCGCTCGGCCCGATGCGGCTGATGGGCATCTGCACCCCGATCATCGCGATCGGCATGATCCTCACGCAGGCGCTCTTCGGCGCGGGCAACACGCGTTTCGTGATGCTCGTGGAGCTCGTCCTTCACTTCCTCTGCCTCGTGCCCCTCGCGTGGCTCTTCGGCATCACGCTCGGCTTCGGCCTGATGGGCATCTGGGCCGCGGGCGTGGTCTACGCGGCGCTGCTCGCGGGCGTGATGAGCTGGAAGTTCAAGAGCGGCGACTGGAAGAAGATCGCGCTCTGACGAGGTCTCATCGCAGGCGTCGCGCCGGGGCGCTGCCCCGGGCCCCGCGGGGGCTGTTCGCCCCTCGCCCCGACCCAGGCACGGCGTGGACCGTGGGTGTAATAACTGCGCGTTGCGCAGTTCTTCCAACGGGCCGGTGGCAAGACCGTGAAGGTGGTTTTCAAGCTGGCGACGGGCGCGTTGCCACTTGAACCGTCAGCGCTGCTGTCTGGTTTGGCAGGGTCGTCGCTGGTCTTGCCACGGCCTGTTCGATGAACTGCGCATCGCGCAGTTCATCGCCCAAGGTCCAGCGCCTGCGCTGGTCCGGGTCCAGGGGCGGATAGCCCCAGCGAAGCGGCCGCGCGATCTTGTCTTTGCTCAGGGCTTGCAGGCCATGAAGTAACTCGAGGCGCCGAACGTGAGCAGGCCGTCGGCGCCGCCCCAGTCGGGGTACGCCATCTTCAGCTGCATCACGGCCTCGTCGACCGTCGCCGCGGCCGCGAGGATGGGCTTCGCGTCGTTGATGTACTTCTTGT
>JANMGF010000394.1:0-2545 GCA_031374535.1 Polyangium sp. (in: bacteria) | reverse complement strand
GAGTGAAAGATGTTTTACAAAGGGGGACCGTCGAGGGAACGGGAGGTGTGAAACGAGATAGGCGGGGGAAGGGGGGAGCGGGAGCGGGAGCGGGAGCGGGAGCGGGAGTGGGAGCGGCAAAAGGGATCTTTTTGTGTACCGCTGTTGAGAAAGGGGGCCCAAATTTCCGCGAATCTTGAGGTCCGGCGACGCCTTCGCGGGTATCAGCGCGGAAGAAACGCATGCGCGCCACGCATCTGAGCCGGCGCATGTGGCGGGCACGAAGGGGAGCGGGCTGGCTACGGGTGGTAGGGCGTGGGCGATGCACCAACGGTCGAGGGCCGTGACCTGACGGGACCAAAGAGGCCTGGCACCCGAGCCAGTCCGGCCCCATCGGCAAACAGCGGGTGGACAGCCCCCTTGTCCGGGGGATGCCACGTTTGCTAGGATCGTGACACATGACGACCCCAACCCCCGAACAGCAGGCGCGCGACGCCATCGAGCGGCAGCGAAGGACAAGCGGGCACCTTGTGCCCATCCATCGCGTCCGCATCGAGAACTTTCGCGGGATTCGGCATGCGTCGATCGAGCTCGATCCGAACGTCACCGTGTTCTTCGGCGTGAACGCCGCTGGCAAGACCACGGTCCTCGACGCGATTGCGATTGGGTTCGGCGCGTACGTGACACAGTTTCCCCGAGCGAATGGCATGACCTTCGCCAAGCGCGGGGACATTCGGGTCCCATGGCTCGATTGGATTCCGCCCTCCGAGGGACCGGGGTGCAAAGCGACGTCAGAGGAAGTCAAGGCCGGGACGGAGCGCCCCGGAGTCGAGCGTCCCTTCGCCCGCATCACCATTGAAGCTTCGAGCGGTGTGTCTTGGGATGCGACAAAGCTCCGCTGGAAAGACGAGCCTGCGAAGAAGCCGGCCATCGGCACCAAGTACCTCCGGCAGTATCTCGAACCACTGATCCTCGATGCTCTTGAACGAGGCGACGCAGAGGTCGCCTCCCAACAACCGATTCCGCTGGTCGCCGCCTACGGAACGGAGCGCGCCGTCGTCGACGTTCCGCTCCGCAAGCGTGACTTCAAGAACCAGTTCGAGCGGCTTGGTGCTCTCGACAAATCGCTGCGCACGAACACGCGCTTCAAGGCCGTCTTCGAGTGGTTCGTCGTTGCGGAGGACGAGGAGCGCCGCGAACGGGAGCGGCGCAAGGACTTCAACTACCGCCTCCCGACCCTCGAATGGATTCGTGCTGCTGTCGATCGTGCGGGCCTGCGTTGCAAGAACCCGCGCATCGAGACAAAGCCCAGCCTCCGCATGCTCGTCGACTTCGTGCACGCGGACAGCTCGTTGGAGCCGCTCGATATCACGGCGCTGTCAGATGGGTACCGAACGCACTTCGCGCTCGTCGTCGACATTGCCCGGCGCATGGTGCAGCTCAACCCGAGCGACGACCTCGCCGCCAAGGACCGGGGCACCAACAGCGAGGCGGTCATCCTCATCGACGAGATCGATCTTCACCTCGACCCGACGTGGCAAGCCACGGTCGTCAAAGGCTTGCGAGACGCATTCCCTCGCGCACAGTTCATCCTCACCACCCACTCGGAGCAGGTGCTCGGCTCGGTGCCTGCGCGCTCGGTGCGCAAGCTCGTGGCGGGCGATGGTGAAGTGCAGGTGGAGAACGTGCCCTTTGCCGAGGGCGCAACCAGCGAGCGCATCCTCATCGAGCTCATGGGGGCGAAAGAGCGTGCCGGTCAGGTCGTCGATGGCGAGAACACCAAGCGCCTCGCTGAGTACACGGCGATTGTCTCGCGTGGCGATGGGGGAACGGACGCGGCAAAGAAGCTCCGCGCCGAACTCGACAAGGCGCTGCCGGGCGATGAGCGGCTCCAGCAAGCCGACCTCGAGATGCAGAAGCTCGTGCTTCTCCGGCAGCTCAAGGGGGAGGCTCGATGAAGCACGTTCGAGCACTCGCTTGCGAGCCGTCGCCGCTTGCCACCTACCGAGCCACCTACCCCTACGAGGACAAGCGCCCCGTCCGTGATGCGAAGTCGACCTGGGATGGTTTCAAATGCGATCCGTCCGCGTATCAGGAGCTTGTCGCGAAGCTCGCCGAGGCACAGCAGGGCCTCTGCATCTACTGCGAACAGCGCCTTGTCGACAGCACCGGAAAGCTCGTGTCCAACGACTACCAGGTCGAGCACGTGCAGGCGAAGTCGGGCGCAGTCGGCCGCGTCCTCGACTGGCACAACCTCGCCTTGGCGTGCGGTGGCGGGACGTACAAGCATCACGCTGACCAGAGCCGCGCGTATACGACTGCGCTGAACACGTCATGCGGTCAGACCAAGGACGACAAAGACTTGCCCCCGGGCTGCGACCCGCGCTCATTCCCGTTGTTGAACATGCTCGTCGAAGTGGGAATCGACGGTACGCTTTCCGTCAACGCGCCGCACTGCGCGGCGGTCGGAGTCGCGACGAACGACGTCGAAGCCGCGATTCGGCTCCTGAAACTCGACTGTGAGCGCCTCCGCAAGGCGCGCCAGGACCGGCGCGACAACGTGAAC
>JANMGF010000358.1:0-1419 GCA_031374535.1 Polyangium sp. (in: bacteria) | reverse complement strand
TGTTCATGGGCGTGCACGAGTACTCGATCGCGCGCGGCGCCGCGCTCGCGTTCCTGCTCGGTTACTTGCTCGATCTGTTCTCGGCTGCGCCCATCGGCCTCTTCACGTTCATCACGGTGGCCACGTTCGTCGTCGCGCGCGCGGCGGGCGTACGCCTCGCCGCGCAGACCTTGCTCACCAAGGTCGCGCTCGCATTCGCCTTTGCGCTCGTCGAGGGTGTGCTCATCGTCGTGCTCACGGCCATCTTCGGCACGGACACGGCGAGGCCACGCGCGCTCGCGACGCTCGTCGCTCCGCACGCGATCGGCACCGCGCTCTTCGCGCCGCTCGTCTTCAGCCTCGCCGAACGCGTGCACCAGGCGACCATCAACGTGCCCCGTCCCGGGGAGGGAGGGCAGCGATGAGCCTCGTCGTTCAGCGATCCGACGTCAGCGAGTTCAGGCGCCGTTTCCGGTGGATCGCCCTCGGGATGGCGCTGCTCCTCATCGTGCTCGTCGTGCGCCTGTTCCAGCTCCAGATCATCGAGGGCGAGGACAACAAGGCGATCGCGCGCGAGAACATCGTCCGTCGCATCACGCTCGCCACGACGCGCGGGATCATCCGCGATCGGAGCGGCAAGATCCTCGCGGCGAGCCGGCCCTCGTACAACCTCTACGTCGTCCCCGAGCGGATCGACATGCAGCTCGTCTGGCCGAAGCTCGTCGAGTACCTCGGCGTCGGCGTGGACGAACGGGCGCGCCTCGAGACGCTTCTCACCACGCTCCGGGCGAGCGACAGTCCACGCAAGAGCCAGCAGATCCTGCTCAAGGAAGACATCTCGCGCGACGCCGTGGCCACGCTCCGCACGCACGACGCGGAGCTGCCGGCGGTGGACGTCGTGCCCGTACCGGTCCGCTACTACCCGTACGAAGAGGTCGGCGCGCACGCGCTCGGCTACATGGTCGAGGTCGACGCGGAGAAGCTGAACCAGCTCCGCAGCTCGGGGTATGTCGAGGGAGATCGCGTCGGCGCGACGGGGATCGAGCGCGCGTGGGAGAGTTACCTCCGCGGCACGCGCGGCTGGGAGAAGGTGCTCGTCGACGCGAAGGGCCGGCGTCGAACGGGCGGCGACGGGATCATCGAGGAGCCTCGACGCGTCGATCCGATCCCGGGCCGCGATCTTCGGCTCACGCTCGACGCCGACCTCCAGCGCGCGATCGACAAGGCCATGCGCGGCGAGCTCGCGGGCGGCGTCGCGGTGATCGACGTGCGCACGGGCCGCATCGTCGGCCTCTACTCGAAGCCGAGCTACGACCCCAACGCCCTCTCCGGTGGGTCGGGCAAGCAGGTCATCCGCGACGCGTTCCGCAGGCTCTACTCGGATCCGCTGAAGCCCGCGCTCGACAAGACGATCTCGGGCGCGTATCCGCCTGGCTCGAC
>JANMGF010000038.1:0-3020 GCA_031374535.1 Polyangium sp. (in: bacteria) | reverse complement strand
CCAGTTGACATCGTCTGGAAACTTGCCGGTCGTACGGATCCCTTCAAGCTCCTTGTCGGTCCATACACCACTCCCTCGGCCGCAATCTCGAATATTCTTTAAGCTCTTGGGCCTTCTTGACGTCTACGCCCTTGGTGCGTGCCGTCTCAATCGCCCGCCTCTCCGGCGTGCCCTTGGGTGGAAGTCGCGCCTTTCTACCCGCCTGCCCCGCCGCCGCGCCGTTCGGCTCCGAGGCAGGTTTCGTGGTCGTCTTGACCGTCGTCTTCGGCGCGGGCTGTGGCGCAGGCGCAGGCTTGGCCGCCGGCTTTGGCGCGGGCTGTGGCGCGCTCTTTCCTCCACCGCCGCCGCTCCCCGTGGACCACGACGGCCCGTTCTGCGTCGGAGCGGGCTTCTTCTTGCCCTTCGGAATGAAGTTCGGGTGCCGGGCATGGCAAAGTCTCCCCAGACACTCGATGGCTCGCTCCCCCGCGAGCGACGAGACGTCCGGCTGGCTGAGCCCCCATTCTTCGTACATCCGCGCCACACGCTCGGGCAACACCGCCGGCTCGGGCGGCTTGACCTCGTGGGGCGCGGGCGCGGGCGCCGCTTGCCCGATGAATCGCTGATCCGGGGGCCTCTTTCCCGCCCGCCGAACCTGGGTTCGGACCGTCGTACGCGCCAGACCGCGCGGGCTCTCCGCTTTCTCGGCCGGCGCGGGTGCCGGGGCTTTCGCCGTGAGCGTCTCCGGCGGCGGCGGCGGCGGTGGCGGCGGCGGCGGCGGCGGCGGCTTGTCGCAGGGCAGATCCTGGAACGCAATCCCCAAAAGCGTCCGACTTTTGGCCGGCGCGAAGGGGTCATAAAGAAAAACGGCCTTGACCCAGGGGGCTCTCCAAGGCCTCCTCGAGCGGCAGGACCCCCGTTCGAGGCAATCCGTCCCCAAGCTCGTACCAGTAGCGCGCATTCGGATCGACGTGCGGATGGCGCCGGCACATGCGAAACACAGGCGCGCCGCTCGGTGCCGTCTGCACCCACGCCTGCGTGTGCGCGCCCGTCCTTCCGCACCCGAGAAGCCAGGCCGAGATGCAAGCCGCGAAGAGCACCGGAAGCCCAAGCCAAAAGAAGCGCAGCGCGGCACCCACGAGCATCAGCGCGGCATCGGTGACCCACCGAGGAGGGGTCGACGAGGGAGATAACGCGCGATGAGATGTCATGACAAGCGCTCCGTGCCACGAGAATTCCAGCGGTGATGCCAGGGTAGAAGAGGGAGATTGGTTGCGCAAGGCGGAGATCGACCTGGAGAACGTGATCCGCGATATCGACGGGGATCTGGCGAAGCTCGATCGCCAGGACCCGACGCTCAATGCGCAGGCTTCCGTATTTCCGGACGGGTACGGCAAGGAGATCGACCCCGAAGGCGAATCGCAGCTCCGGACCCTGGACGCATTGCGGGACCGGCTGGCGAAGTTCGGCGGAAACCTGAGCGTCGGCATGATGCTGGCGAAGTTCGACGCAGCCCGTTTTTCCTGAAGGAAGGGCGACGGCGGACGGCGAAAGAGCCGACGGGTTAGTTAGCCCCTTTCCGCGCGTGATTGAGCATTGGTTTCATTTCGGTGCCGCCTCGCGGGGGGTTTGCCCCAGGCCCCACCGGGGCTGTCCGCCCCTGGACCCGGACCAGCGCAGGCGCTGGACCTTGGGCGATGAACTGCGCTATGCGCAGTTCATCGAACAGGCCGAATCAAGACCAGCAAAGACCCTGCCCCCCAAGACAGCAGCGCTGACATTTCAATCGGCAACGCTGCGGCCGTGTCTTGCCACCGGCCTGTGGAAGAACTGCGCATCGCGCAGTTCTTCCGTTGTGGTCCAGGGCCTGCCCTGGTCCGGGGTCGAGGGGGCGGATAGCCCCCCGCGGGGTCCGGGGCAGCGCCCCGGAGCGCGCGCTCGATCGGATCAGAAAAGTCTCCCATTCCGCATAATTCAGCCCCTACCGGACGGCCCCTGCGCATCCACCGCGCACCCCCCTGTGGATCCCTCGCCGCATGCGGAGCACGCGCCGCACGCCTGCGTACCGTCCGACGCACTCGCGCGACATGTTCCCGACCGAATCCAGCGTCCAAAGGTCAAGAACCGCGAAAAACCATTTGCGCGCGCTGCGTCATTTCGCGGAAAAGTCGCGTCGTGGGCGTTTGTCCTCGCTCGGTACGCCGTTTGCCCAGCGGCCCGGCATGCCCGCCCGCGTGTCCCTTCCCAAACTCCTGGCCTTCCCGATTCTCACGGCGCTTGCCCTTGGATCGACCGGCTGTGGCCTGCTGGATCTCCTCGAGCCCGAGACGACCCTCGCCGACCTCGCGCCTGTCCGCGCGCGGGTCGAAGTCGAGCTCGACGACGATCCACGCGTCCAGCTCGCGCTCGTGGCCAAGGAGGGAGCTTGTCAAGCAATCACCGACGACACCATCGAGGCCAAAGTGGACGATCGGCCGATGGATCTCTTCATGCGCGGCGGCGAGACACCAACAAGAGACGGGTGGGTTTGCGGCGCGCCAACCTTCCGCAAGGCCCTGTCCGAGGCAGATCTCGGCGCAGCCTCCACCCGCTTCGAGGTCTCGGACGACACAGCCCGCATCACCCTCGACTTCGAAGACCTGCTCGCCCCGCGGACCATCACCCCGGCCCACCCGCAAAACAAGATCGACCCCGGCGTGGATCTCCCGATCGCATGGTCGGTGCCCTCGGACGAGCTCGACGAGAAAAACCTCGACGTCGACTTCACCTACGACGACGCGATGCTCTCGCTCCCAACCCCACCCCAGGTGAGCCTCGCAGAAGGCTCGATCCTCGTGCGATTCGCGCAAGGGTCGCCAGCCGGCGCAGGCACGCTCCGCGTACACGCAAAGGTAGGCGTAGGTGCCGCGGCCTGCGAGGGAACGCCAAGCTGCGAGGCGATCGTGGAGGTCTCGCCAGAGACGACGCTCGAGGTGACAGCCGGAAGCACCTCGCCCTGAAAGGGCAGCGTCGCGCCGCCGCCGCCCGGGGCGTTGCCCCGG
>JANMGF010000346.1:0-14020 GCA_031374535.1 Polyangium sp. (in: bacteria) | reverse complement strand
TTTTCCCCGTTTGTGGTGGCGGGGCCGGGGGCCCACCCCCCCGGGGCCCCCGGGGCCGGATGGGCCGAAGCGAGCGTGGAATGTGGACTTCAGGTCTGCGGGGTCTCTCATGGTCGCGCGTCTTGGCTCATCCTGGGCTCATGTCTTCGATTTGTACAGGTTGAAGTCGGCGCCCACGACGAGGATCCAGGAGAAGGCGTATTGCCACATCGGGTCGATGAGGTTCGTCCCGGCCTGCGCGGCGGCGAAGGGCGAGATGCGCTCGGACCAGAATTTCTTCGGCAGCCGGCCGAAGAGCACCGCATGCATCGTGAGCTGGTCGAGTCCCGTGCCGAGGACCTTCTGATACCGGGTGCTCACGCCGAGCAGGAGCTCGCCGGGCGAGGGGACGGGGGCCGAGTATGCAATCAGGAGCTCGTGCGCGTGGCTGAAGTCCTGGAGCCTGCGCAGGGTGAAGCTGAACGTGTCGTGATAAACGTCGTCCGCGCCCGCGCCCGGGGCACCGTAGAAGTTCCAGTCGGCCGCGAAGTTGTACTGGAAGGCGATGGGGCCGACCTTGCCCTGGAGGGTGGGGAGGACGCGGAGGCGCAGCCCGTTGGCCAGGACGGGCGCGAGGAAATGGTCGCGGTTATCCATTCCATTGCCGTCATCCTGGTTCACCCAGTCGACGGCGGCCTTGTCGCCGCGCTCGACCTTCCCTGCGGCGAGCCGCTCGCGGCCGAGCGGGGTCATGACGCGGAAGCCCCCGTTGAACGGAAAGATGAAGGAATCGTAGGCGCCCTGGACCTGGAGCCGGAAGAAGGCGATCGGGGTGATGTCGACGAAGGGCCCGACGGTATTGTTGACGAAGCCAAACACGTCACGCACGCCGAAGGTGACGTTCGTCGAATCCCACAGGATCCCCTTCTTCTGCACGAGCGGGATCCTGTAGCCGACCGACGCGCCGAAGGCCGCGCGGGTATAATGCATACCCCAGGGGAGCCAGAAGAGGTTCAGGTCGAGGGTGCTCGGGCGGGGTTCGTCGGGCGGCGCGGGCGGCGCGGGCGCTTCCGCGGGTTTGTCGGCGGGTTGGTCCGCGGGTCGGTCCGCGGCGGGGGGCTCGTCGTCCTTCCCGCTCCGATCGTCGGCGCGTGAGGAGAGGGAGAGCGAGAGAAGGGCGAGCGCCGAGAGACCGCAGAGGAGGGTTCGCATGACGGTGGACGGCCCCGCGCGAGGAGCGTGCGAAAGCGCGAGGCAGCGCCGTGAGCCTATCGGGAGTCGCGCGTGGTGTATACAGCGCGCCCCGGCAGGCGCGTGGAATCCAATCAGACGTCGGCGAGGCGACAGGTGACGTCGACGATTTCACGCTGCCAGCCCACGGACGAGCTCGCCTGGATGCGGCGGAACTCGTCGACGGCACGGGCGCGCGCGTCGTCCTCGTCGGCGGCCTGGATGCGGAACGTGCCGCGGAAGATCCTGGACTCCTGGCCCGCATGCTCGGCGAAGTTTGGCTCCTTGTACGATACGACGATCTCGTAGAGCGCGCCGTGCGCGGAGGCCACGCCCGCACGTTCGGCCCTCTCGCGCTCCAGCGCATCCGGGAGGAGTCGCCGTGTGCTCGGCGCGTCGTCCATCACATCGTTCTGCGTCGTCACGAGGAGCATCCTAGCAGAGGGAACACGCTCGTCCCAAGAGGCTTCGCGCGTGGTCCTCGACGCACACTTGACGCACAAACGAGGCAGCGCGAAGGAATCTTGCTCGGCGCGGACGCGAAAGGCCGCGAGCCATGATGACCCATCGATCTCCGTTGAAAAACGCGTCCCGCGCCGCGCGGTTCGCCACCGTGGGGATGCTCTCCATTGCTTGCAGCTCCAACGATCGGGGCACGGGGACCGCCGGCGCCGCGTCGAGCGCATCCGCATCCACGCCCGCGCCCGCGCCGTCTGTCCCGACGAGCGGTCCCCCACGCTGCGCCGCGGTGTCGCCGAGGCGCTTCGATCGCGCGGCGGCTGGCGGGTCGAGCTCCGCGGTGACGCTCGTGCGCGCGGGGGCGCGGACGCTCGCGATCGTGGCGGATCACGACGAGCAGGCGCTTCACGTCGTGGACGTGGTGTCCATGCGGGAGGTGTCGGTGACGCCGCTCGCGGGCAAACCCGGGCATGTGCTCGCGCTCGAAGGTGGGCTCGTCGCGGTGGGGCTCCGGGATACGTCGCGCGTGGTGTTGCTCGAGCCCGCGGACGAGGCGCTCGCGAAGCCCTTCGAGGAGCGCTGCGTGGTGGACGTGGCGGCCGAGCCGTGGGCCTTCGCGGAGGAGGGCGCGTCGCTCGTCGTGACGAGCGGGTTCGGCGGGGCGCTGACCGTGCTCGCGACGGCGGATCTTTCGGTCTCGCGTGTCGTGCAGCTTCCGCGCGAGCCGCGCGCGATCGTGGTGGCGAACGGAGGCGGGACGGCGTTCGTCACGCACGCGGTGGGGGGCGTCGTGTCGGCGGTGGATCTGAAAGATCCAGCGAAGGAGCCCGAGCAGATCTTGCTGCACGCAGGTCGGCGCGTGGGGGTCGATGGAACGTTCGACGACAAGACGCCGCGCACGGGGTCGCAAGGGTATGCGCTCGCGCGTGTGATCGGGACACGCAGCGACGGGACGCGCGAAACACTCCGGATTTTCGCGCCGCACACGAGCGTGGACCCGGGCGCGCCCGCGGTGGGCATGACGATCAGTTATGGGGGGTCGGGGCAGGGGCCACGCACGATGGCGGAGCTCGTGAGTGTGATCGATCCGGGGGCGAAACGATCGATCACGAACCACGTGGCAGGCGTCTTCAATCCATCGTTCGGGCAGGATTGTATCCTGCCGCGGAGCGCGGTCGCCGACGAGAATGGCCTCTTCGTCGCGTGCCTCGATCTCGACGCGGTGATCGAGATGGATCCGTGGATCGGGGATCCGAGCGTGGCAGAACGACGGCGGATCCCATTGCCCGCCGGGCCGAGCTCGATCGTGCTCTCCGCGGATGGAAAACAGATCTTCGTGTGGTCGGAGATGGATCGAGCGCTCTCGCGGATCGAGCGGGAATCGTTTGTCGTGACGAGCGTGCCGCTCTGGCGCCGCGCGGGCGTGGCGCGCGACGCGAAGATCGAGCGGGGGCGGCGGCTCTTTCACGGGACGCGGGACGCGCGTATCGGCATGGGGCGCGGCTGCGCGAGTTGCCATCCCGAAGGGCGCGACGACGGCCTCGCCTGGACGAGCCCCGACGGCCTCCGACAAACGCCGATGCTGACGGGGCGCGTCGCGGGCACGGGGCCGTATGGATGGTTCGGCGAGCACGCGACGGTGCGGGATCATCTGAACGACACGTTCGTGCGCCTCGGCGGGACGGGCCTCGCGAAACATTCGGAGGAGGATCTCGAGGCGCTCATCGCCTACACGTCCTCGTTGCCCCCGCCCCCCAGCACGAAGGCCAGGGAGCCGGACGTGGCGGCGCGCGGAAAACAGGTGTACGTGGCTCATGGCTGCAATGGTTGCCACGAGGACGGCGGTACGGACGGGAAGCCGCACGACGTGGGCAGCGGGAAAACGGGCGAGCGCCGGGCCGATTTCGATACGCCATCGCTGCTCGGCGTGCGGGGCAGCGCGCCCTATTACCACGACGGGAGGTACTCGACGCTCGACGAGATGCTCTCGGCCAAGGACCAACGCATGTTCCCGGGCACGCTGAGCGGCCCGGACAAGAAGGCGCTGCTCGTGTATCTGGAGACGTTATGAAGCGGCATTCCGTCGAGAGGGTGATCGGGAAACGAGCCGTGGCTTCGTTCGTCCTCGGCGCGGCCTTCGTCGTGACGCAGGGAGGGCTCGTCCGCGCGGCCAACGAGCCCGCGCCGCCGCCGGGGTGGGAGGTGCCTCCGCCTCTCGCCAAGAAGGCCGAGAAAAAACCGAAGGCTGCCGCGTGTTGTCAATACGACGCGATCTGCTGCTCGCGGCAAACGACGATCGACGAAACACGCCCCCGCCGCGTGGTGCGGAGCGTCGACGTACGTTTCGCCGACCTGCCGAAGGAGGAGGTCCAGGAAGCGCCGAAGGACGGGCCGGGAATCACGGGGGTACCGCCGCTTCGGGTCGAAGACGGCAACGGAAAGCCATTTCCTTGGCTCAACGGTCCCGTGGGGATGATCCGCGTGATGCCGCCGGGGACGTGCGGGGAGATGAAGTTCGGGGACAAGGAGCCGTGGCCGCTCCCGTTTTACGCCGAGCCGAGATTACAAGGCATGGGAGCCGCGCAGACGCTGGGGTCTTTTGATCAGAAACCACCCGACAAGGGGAGGAGCTTGATCTCGGGGCCCATGTCGTATCTGTCCTTCGATCCGGCCGATGGCGACGGTATCGTGGTGGATCGGGTGGAGGGGACCCTCCAGGGGACGGCCGATCTCCGCGTGACCCGCCGAGCGCGCGCCGTGGCCGCGGCGATCCTGCCGGGCCTCGTGAATGCCTACCAGGACAAACTCGGAAACGAACCGCGGGTGGTGTTCGTCTTGCCGCAGGCGATCCTGGGCTTCGAGGCGAAAGATACGAAGGTCTCGGGTGGGTTTTTCCCGGTGCGCGGTGAGAGGACGGAGACGTACACGAGTTATGCGATCCCGGTCGGGCCCGGGCGGAGCGGGATCGGGACGTTCGTGTTCGTCGACGAGTGGGTGCGGCGCTGGTTCCGGCCCAAGAAGGCCGAGAACCCGCCGCCGCGGCAGCCGGGAGGGGTGTCCGTGAGCCAGACGTCGGTCGAGGCGGAGCCCCGCGCGAAGGTCTTTCTTTACGAGCCGGAGCGGGTGATCGAGTAAGAAGGAAGCGTCGAGCAGCGCGCGCGCCCCCGGGTCTGGGGGCGTGCGCGTCGCTTTTTTCACTGGAGGACGGGGGTGTTCTCGGCGAAGTATTCGTGGCTATCGGCGTTGTTGAGCGCCTTCGCCGGATCCGAGATCGCGAGCGACTTCGCGGCGGAGTGGCCATACGCCCAATCATCCGTGCCGGAGACGGCGTCGAAGTGCGAGAGCTCGTGGATGATCGTGCCGCCCTTGGAGTCCGTGCCGGAGAGCGGCGCGTCCCAGAAGACGCTGCAAAGGTAGACGTTGTAGGGCTGGTTCGGATACACGTACGCGTAATACCTCTTCTTGCAGCCGCAATCGAAGGTGATCGGCTTCGTGTCGATCGCGTCCTTGATGGCGGCGAACTGGCCCTTCGCGGTGTTCCAGCCGTTCGACGAGAACGCGCCGAACCACGTGGTGTAACGCGGATTGGCCGCGGCGCTGCCGCCGAGGTAGGTGTTCGCGCCGTCGGCCATGGTGCTGGCGGCGCCGAGCGCCTGCGTGACCGTGGTCTGCTGGGCCGCCGTGCACTTGGTGAAGGCGAGGCTCGACGAGCCTGGGGCGCTGATGAACTGGGGCACCGGCGCATTCGCGCGGCCCTCGACCCACAGGTTCACCTCGTTCGATCCGAGCGCGACGGCCTCCGTCGCGCCCGAGGGAAGCATCGCGGCGTCATAACGGAAGGTATACGTGCCCGTCTGCGAAAGATCGTAGAAGCCCGAGAGCGTGACCGTGCGCGACAGGCTCTTGTTCGGCCCGAGCACGACGAAATCCTCGTCCGTGAGCGCCGGACGCTTGTAATGCGGACCCGTGAACTCGACGGCCTGCCCCCCGCGCGTCACGCTGAAGAGGTCCTCCTCGAGCTCCTCGCCCGGCGCATACCATGCGGGAAGGCGGATCGAGCGCTTCGTATGGTTGGTGAGCTCGACCGTGACCGTCACGCTTTCGTTCTGGCTCACGGATGCCTTGTCGACGGAGAGCTTGACCGAGATGTCGCCCGCGGCCGGGTCCATCCCCTCGTCGACCATCACGCTGCCGGTCCCGTCCTCCTCGTCCTGGACGACGCACGCGCCGAGCAGCATCGCGCTCGCAGCACCCAAAGCCAGCCACTTGAAAGAAAGCTTCTTGCTCATCGTGGACCCCTGGACAGGAGGAGCGACCCGCGGAGACAGCCCGACGAGGAGACTCCTCACTGTCCTCCAAAGATATCATTTCCGTGTTCAGAATGAAGTCGAAAATCGAGGCGAGGCGCAAAACAAAGGCGTGGGGACGCCGACGGGTGGTCACTCGAGTGACCGAGCGCGAATACGCTCGGTCCCGAGGGGTTTGCCGCGGCGGTCAAGCCCCTCCCGTGAGCCCCCGCGAGCACGACCTCAGAAGAAACTCTTCACCGTCCGCACCACGCGATCGGGCTCGAACACGTAGGTAAGGAATGCCCCATAAGCAGCACCGGAGAAATGGGCGTCGTGGTTGATGTCGTCGCCGGCCGTGTACGAGTGCCAGGCGCTGTACGCGAGGTACGCCACGGCGAACACGATGCCCGGAACCGGGATCGGCAGGAACATGAGCTGGAGCTTGAGCTTCGGATAAAGCAGGACCGCGCTGAACATCACGGCCGCCACCGCGCCGGAAGCCCCGAGCGAGTTGTAATTGGGTTGCTTCATGTGGCGCAGCGTCGTCGGAATGAACGCGACGATCGCGGCCGTGACGTACAGCACGAGGAAACGCGTCACGCCGAGCACGCGTACGGTCTGGTCCGCGAAGAAGTAGAGGGAGATCATGTTGAATGCCAGATGCGACGCGTCCGCGTGCACCCATGCAGCGCCGAGCAGGCGATGGACCTCCCCGTTCTTGCGCACCCGATAAGGGTTCAAGATCAGCGCTTGTCGCACCGATTTGAAGAGCCACCCGAGCAGGCTCATGATCACCACGGTGGCAATCAGGAGGATGGGAACCGGCAAGGTCGAGACACGCGCCAGGGGGTCTTGCATGGCGAGAGGCTACCACGACGGCGGCCCGAGGAGCGCGACGAAGGCAAACCGCCTCGGCGGCGCCGCCGCGCTCGCCCCGTTGGCCGACGGACGTAGAGGGGCTCTCGGGGGTCTCCGCCTACTGGAAATTGATCGCGATCCACCCGCCGACGGGGCTGAAGCCACAAGCGACCTTGGTGAAGTACTTCGCGCTCATGTTCACGTAATGCCCGCAGACGTCGCCCGTGGCTTGTCCGTAAAAATCGCAATTGGGGCAGCTCGGGTTGTACCCTTCATTGCATGCGTCGCATCCGGAGCAGCCGGCCAGGTCCTTCTCGCCCCACATCTGATCGAGGCATCCCGAGACGCCGGCGGGCCCGTGGCCCAGACATTCATTCTGGCCGCTGCCATTGCAGGTCGGGTAGAGGCCCATTCCCCAGGAGCCGTGGGGGTTGTCGTTCATTTCATCCCACGTGGCCTGCTGATCCAGGCACGGCTCGGCTTCCTTCCAGCGAGCATAAGGCGGGAGCCCCTTCGTGGCGCGGAGCGTGTTGATCGTGTCGACGCACTCTTGACGCGCGGACGCGTAGGGATCGGGCCCGCCGCCGGTGCTGGAGGTGGTGCCGCCGCCGCCGGCGCCGCCCTGGCCGCTGCTGCTCGACGAGCTACCGTTTTGCGCGCCTCCTTGTCCGCCGTCGCCGCCCGCCCCACCTTCACCGCCGTTTCCTTTGGGTTCAGCGCTCGAGCACGCGACAGCGCCGAACGCACAGAGACACGCCACGACGCGATAGGCCATCTTCATCGACATGGGAAAGCTCCTTGTTGCCGCGCGAGTATAGAGGATCGGCCACCGGGGCTCGGCAAGAAAAACGATCGGTGCCGCTGGATGAGCGCGCGTGGTGGGGCGCATTCAGCGTACGAGCGGCTCCCGGGAAGGCCCTTGGGCGAGGTTCGTCCTATCCACGAGAGCGCGCGCGGGCGAGCGAACGCGCAGGGCCGGCCGCGCAAGATCGCGGGTGCCATTCGCGACGTGACCGACAAACGTCGGACCGAGGTCGAGCTGCGCGGACGCTCCCGCGCCCAAGTGCCCTCCAAACGCGTCGATTGCCGCATGCAACCGCTGCAAACGCCCCTCGGACCGCGCCGGGTGCCGCATGCAACCGCTGCAAACCCCCCTCGGACCACGCCGAGAGGCCCGTGCAACCGTTGCAAACGCCCCTCGGACCGCGCCGAGAGGCCCGTGCAACCGTTGCATGCGCCCCTCGGACCGCTCGGATGGCTCCGCGCACCCGCCGCAACGACCTCGCGACGCTTCCCGCCCCCCTTTTCTCCCTCGCCAGTGCTTTGCATAACCGTGGTAGACGCACGCCCGTGATCCCCGCCACCGCCACCGCCCCCCCCGCCATGGGCCTGTGCCGCCGCGCCTATGACGAGGACCTGGAGCGTTCCTGTCGGGACCTCGGGGGCGGGACCCACGTGATGGGGTATGTCGAGGACAGGCTGGTCAGCCACGCCATGTGGGTGACCCGCTGGCTAGAGCCGGAGGGCGGGCCGTGATGCAGCGCCTCGCGGCGGCCATCCGCGACTTCGACCTGGGGGCGCTGAGCCCTGCGAGCGCGGGGCTCGTCGAGGCGGGTCGCCGTTCAGGCGTAGGTGGCAGGCCACTCCAGTGGAAAAAGGGGACGGTAAGGCCGTGCTTCGTCGATCACGCGGGCGAAGGACGGGCGCGCACACAGTCGCTCGTAATAAGCGGTGAGCTTGGGATGCCCCGCGAAGGGAACGGCGATGTTGGCGTAGAAGAGCGCGGGCGCCGCAGCGCAGTCCGCCAGGGTGAATCCGTCGCCGCATGCCCAGCCGCCCGGGGGTAGATCCCGCTCGATCAGCACATAGGCTTTGGCAATCATTGCCTTCGCCTGCTCCACGCCATCGGGGTCGTGCCGTCCCTCGGGGCGGAACTGGTCCGCCACGATCTTGGTGAGCTGATTCGCGACATAGTTGTCGAACAGGCGATCCCAGAGGTGAACCCGCATCGCTTCCTCCGGATCGGCGGGGATGAGCTTGCTGGGCCCCGGGTAATGGCGCCCGAGATAGTCGATGATGAGGCTCGATTCCGGGACGGTGACGTCGCGCTCCACGTCCCGCAGCACCGGGAACTTCGACAGCGGCCACACCGCCAGAAGCTCCGCGCGCGAGGCAGGAGCACCCAGGTCGATCAGCCGGGGCTCGAATGGCGTTCCATTCTCGTAAAGCGCAATCAGCACCTTCTGACAGAACGAGGCAAAGGGATGGTAGTAGAGCGTCGGGGGCATGGGCGCAGCATAGCAGGATGCGGCCTGGCTCCAAAGACAAACAGCGGCGCGCCTCTCCATCAAGACGCGAGGCTACGTTCTGGAACACACGTAGAGCTTCTGCCTCTTGCCGCCGACCGCGGTAGACTTTTTTTGTGCGACTTCGGCGGGGACGGGGCCCTTCCTCCGTGAAGGCGGATCGGCGAGCGCGCGGCAGGCGGCGCGGAGGTCCTGGGGCTCGGTCACGTGCCTCCACAGCTCGTCGCTGCCGATGTTGATCGGCACGAGCGCCCGCACCGTCGCTCCGCACCGCGCGCATATTTGAATGACCAGGAATCGCGCCGGTTCGCGCCACACGTGGGGCTCGCATGCCGGAGCGGACCTCGATGGCCCGTGATCATTCACGGATCGTCAACAGTGTTTCCACGGATGCGTGCATGTCCTCGACGCGATCCGTGCGCAGATCTGGGGCGCGACCATCCACCGTGCCGCAGAGGAGACCTCGATGTCCACGATGATCAAGCAGATTGCCGTCCCCGCTACCTCCCTGTCCTTCTCGCGCGCAGACGCCGGGCTGCTGATCGCGCGGAGCATGGGGTTCGTGGTGTTCTTTTATCACGGCGCGCAGAAGCTCTTTGGTTGGTTCGGGGGCAGCGGCCTCTCGGGGTTCGCGGGGTACCTCGATTCGCTGGGGGCGCCGCTCCCGATGGCGTCGGCGTTCGCGGCGGCGGCGAGCGAGGTGGTCGGCGCGCTCGTGCTCTTGTCGGGTCGCGGCTTCGTCGGGCTCGTGCCGCTGACCTTCACGATGCTGGTGGCGACGGCGACGCAATGGAAGAACGGCTTCGACGTGCAGCAAAGCGGCGTCGAGTTCCCCCTGACGATGCTCTTGATGCTGGTCTCGCTGATGCTGACGGGCCCGGGGGCGCTCGTGGCCCCGTCGCCCGGGTCACGCGGAGAGGCGCGATGAACACGCTGCCGAACACGAGGCGAGGCTTCCTCGCAGCGGCCGCGGCGTCGGCGACGTCGGTCGCGCTCATGGCCTGCACGAGCACGTCGCCCGGCGGGCCCGCGCGTATGACCACGTCGCCCGTGCGCCGCGGCTTCACGAACCGGTCGACAGGAGCCCTGTCAGGCAAGGAGCTGCGTATCCCCGATGTGAATGCGGCGCCCATGCCCGCGATCGCGCCGCCGGGCGTGGTGCACGATGGAAAGCCCACGGATCGCGTCGTGATCGACCCCTCGCGGGGGCACCCGGACGTGCGCAGCGCGACGCGGAAAATGGGGCTCTTGATCCCGGCGACGAACACGAGCATGGAGCACGAGCTCTGGAGCATCCTCGTGAAGAACCAGGGCCCCGGCGTGCTCGACGGCGTCGGGCTGCACACGGCGAACGTGATGACGCCGAGGCCGGCGCTGCGCAGCGAGGCGGATCTCCTCGAATACAAGCGCCAGTTCGTCGGCGGGCTCCGGGCCGCGGTCGAGCAGGTGATGCTGGCCGGCCCTCAGTATCTCATCATGGGCATGAGCCTGGAGCACATCCTGCACGGCATCGAGCCGATCCGGGCGGTGATGGCCGACGTCGAGTCGCAATCGGGTTTGTCCTGGGCCACGTGGCACGACGCGGCGCCGGCGGCGCTCGCGAGGTTCGGCGCGCGGCGCATCGGCCTCTTGACGCCCTTCGATCGGCTGGGCAACCAGAATGCGGCCCGCATGTTCGAGGATCTGGGCTACGAGGTCGTATCGAGCGTGGGGTTCTCGTGCGCGAACGCCATGCACATCGCCCATATCCCGGACGAGGCCAAGGGGGAGGCGATCACGGAGCTCCTGGCGACGCGGCAGAACCGCCTCGACGCGATCGTGCAATGCGGGACCAACATGAGCCTTTTCGACGTGACCGAGCGGCTGGAGCCGGCGCTGGGCATCCCGATCCTCGGCATCAATGCCGTGACGTTCTGGTATGCGCTTCGAGAGAACGGCTTCGAGGGGCCGCTCGTGGGCGGCGGCCGGCTGCTCCGGGAGCATTGATACGGGAGGCTGTCCGTGAGGGAGCGCTTCGGCGAATCGTCGCAGCCCCTCCACGCCTGGGCGCAGCGCTGGGCGGACGCCGTCGGGCCGCGCCCATGAGGACGTACAGGGCGGTTCGCGCTACGCTCGAATTTGCATGCCGTCGGGGCCCGACAAGACGAAAACCTCTCGGGACGGAGCCGAAAGCTCATTCATCGGGCGCGAGCCCGCGCTGGAAACACTCGCCGAGGCCTTCACGCGGGGTCGCCTCGTCGAGCTCGTCGGTCCGCCGGGCGTCGGCAAGACACGGCTCGCCACGGAGTTCGCGTGGCGGTCGTCGCCCCCCTCCGCGCTCCGGTTCTGCGACCTGACGGAGGCGGCTTCGCTCAGCGCGTTCCTGTTCCCGGTGGCGCGTTGCCTCGGCGTGCCCGTGCCGCTCGACATCTCTCCGGACGAGCTCGCGCGGCGCGTGCGTGAGCGGGTCTGGGCGGAGGAAGCCCTGCTCCTCGTGCTCGACAATTTCGAGCAGCTCCCCGCTTCAGCCGACGCGACGCTCGCGGCGTGGTGCGAGCGCCCGGGGGCCCGCGTGCTCGTCACGTCGCGGCGGCGCCTCGCCGGTGCACCCGCGACCACGATCGGCCTCGCGCCCCTCTCGACCGAGCGGCGCTCCGGCGAGCGCTGGTCCGAGGCGGCAGCGCTGCTCGTGGCGCGGGTCTCGGCGTTCGCGGGCGACACGTTCGACCCGCAGCAGGATCGCGCGACGCTGGAGGATCTCGCCCGCGAGCTCGATGGCCTGCCCCTCGCGCTCGAGCTCGCGGCGTCGCGCTTCCGCATGCTCGCGCCCAAGCAGGTGCTCGCGCGCCTCTCGCAGCGCTTCCGCATGTTGCGGCGGCCCGACGGGACGATCGCCCGCGCGAACCTGCGCGAGAGCATCGAGATGTCCTTCCTGATGCTCGCTCCGCCGGAGCAGGACGCGTTCCTCGCGAGCTCCGTGTTCCGCGGCGGCTTTTCGCTCGACGCCGCCGACGCCGTGCTCGGCGAAGAGGGCGGCCCATGGCCGCTCGACCTGCTCCAATCGCTGCTCGACCAGTCGATGCTGACGGTCGATCAGGATCCACACGAGCGCCGCTACGATCTCCTGATCTGCATCCGCGAGTTCGCCGAGAGCGAGCTCGCGCGCCGGGAAGAAGCCGCGGCGCGCGCGGCCCTGCGGCACGCCCGCTACTACGTGGGCCTCGGAGAGCGGCTCGTCGGCCACGACGACGCCGGCGCGCGCCGCGCCCTCGAACGCGAGCGCGAGAACCTGGCCACGATCGTCCACCGGCGAGCGCTCCTGGGCGCCGACCTCGCGCTCCGCGCGGCGCTCGTGCTCGCCGCGCCCGCCGCGGGGCTCCCGTACATCACCGTCGAGGAGCTGCTCGACGCCGCGCTGGGCGACGACGGCGCCGAAGGAGCGTCCCCTCTCCTCCTGGGTCGCGCGCTCCTCGCGCGTGGAACCTTCCGCCGCTTCCTCGGCCGGCTGCCGGAGTCGACGACCGATCTGGATCGAGCGCGCGGGATCGGCGAGACGACCGGCGATCGTACGTTGCTCGCCGAGGCGTTCGCGGGCCTCGGCAACACGGTGTCGGGCCTGGGGGACTGGAGGTGCGCGCGCGCCTTCTTCGAGCGCGCGCTCGATGCGTGCGACGAGCCGAAGCTCCGCGCGCGTTTGCTCGCGATGCTCGCGAACAGCTACGGCGGGACCGACGAGTACGACCGGGCCATCCCGCTGTTCCGCCAGAGCATCGCGGAGTCCGATCGCGCCGGGGACGAGAACGCCTCGGCGAAGGCGCGCCTCGCGCTCGGGGTGATCCTTCTCGCTTCGGGCGACTTCGACGAAGCGCCGCGCCTCCTCGGGGATGCGCTCGAGACGTTCACGCGGATCGGCTCGCCCCACTGGGAGGGGATCACGCTGTCGTACCTCGCGCGCTGGAAGCAAGAGACGGGTGCTCTGCCCTCCGCGCTCACGCTCTACTCCGACGCATGGGCCCGCCTCGACGCCGCGGGCGTGCGGCGCGCCCAGGCCGTCGCCCTCTACCAGTTCGCGACCGCGCTCATCGAGGCGGGCGAGCTCGACGCCGCCGCGAAGCACCTGCGGGCCGCGCTCCCGCTCGCGCGCGAGAACTGCAGCGATTACGAGGGCGTGGTGCTCGCCGCGCAGGGCGTGATCGCGGCGCGGCGGGGCGCGGCCGGCGACGCGGCGCTGCTCTACCGGCGCGCCGAGGCGTCGCTGCGCGCCTACGCCAATCCGACGTTCCTCGCGGCGGTGCGCGTGCTCCTCGGCGAGGAGCCGCCCGCGGCGTTCGCGGCGTGCTCGGAGGTGCGCCTCGCCCGGCGCCTCGGGAGCCCGGCCCCCGCGGCGAGCCCTGCGCCTCCGCTTCTGATCGCGCGCGACGGCAGCTTTTTCCGCGCGCCCGGGAGCGACGTCTCCGTCCCGCTCACGCGACGCAAGGCGATCCGCGGCGTGCTCCGCGCCCTCGCGCGGCAACGAGAGGAGCGCCCCGGCGAGTTCACCGCGGTCGCGACGCTCGTCGAGGCGGGATGGCCGGGCGAGCGGATCCTCGCCTCCGCGGGCGCCGAGCGTGTCTACGCGGCCGTGGCGACGCTTCGCCGCCTGGGCCTCTCGGGCGTGATCCAGCAGAAGGCGGGGGGCTATCTCCTCTCGCCGGAGTTCCCGATCGTCTTGAGCTGAATTCCTGCTGGAGCGGCGCCTTTCAACAAACTTTCAACGCGACGCCTCGGTCGCCGGCGCCATGGTTTGCGCGTTGGCTTAACGACGAGGTCATCACCATGATTCGCAAGCTTATTTTCGCCACGGTTGGTTGCGCGATGGCGCTCCTCGTGGGGTGCACGGACGACATCCCGCCCAGCGGCGGCGCGGGCGGGGACGGCGGC
>JANMGF010000308.1:0-5391 GCA_031374535.1 Polyangium sp. (in: bacteria) | reverse complement strand
CGCCTGCCGATCGCCCAGGCGTTTCACTCGCGCGCCCTCGACCCCATCCTCGCCCTTCAGCTCAGCGTCGCCTGGGCGGGTGAACAGCACGGCGATCCTCCGGGGCTCGGTTGGTGGGAGACCTCCCTCGCCGATCCCGATGGCGGCGGCGACTTCCTTCGGCGCATGTTTCCGCGTACCCACGTCTGGGCGGCCCTCGGCAGCATGCGCGAAGCGGCGCGCCGGGCGGACGCGAAGGCGCGGGCCGAGAGGGCCGGGGCGGACGAGCTCATCACGCTTTTTCACTTCGGATTCGCGGGGGACGAGGCCCTCCAGGAGCGCTTCGAGGTTCACAAGCGCCAAGGCATCGATCCGGCCTCGGTGTTCGGAAAGCATGATGCCATCCGCGCGACGTTCGACCGCGCCGCCTTCGAGACGTACCTCGGCGGCCTCTCGGGCGACGTCGCCTACGAGATCGCGCCCGGCGGGCGTCAGCTCACGGGCCCTTCCGCACGCCCGAGGAGGCAGCCGTTCAGCTCGCCCGCGCGTTGCTCCCGCTCCTGCCCCATTATCCTTTTCCCTTCTATCGTGTGCCGGAGGGACGATGACCCGGGTCCGGGGGCGACCGGACGCGCCCGAACGATCCCGAGAAACGACCGCCGTGCACACGCGCCTCCTGCGGGTGACGCTCGCCGAGCCTGAGTGCCACGCCTACTGGGAGAACGTCGAGCGACGCGCCTCAAGTTCGCGAGGAACCTCCTCAGGGCCGCCGGTGAGGCGGGTTTTCTCGCAGGCCGCCGTGACCCCCGGACCCTCACGTTTCCTCCGATCAGCGACGCTGGGCTCGGGTATGCCCTTTATCTCCTCCGCGAGGTCATCCCGGACGCGAGCCTCTTCGACAACCCTTACATCGAATCGCTCGGGCTCACCCGCGAAGCGCTCCTCGACCGGCTCCGTGGAGGCGCCGCGATCCGCGTCCGCAACCTCGGGGACGTGGTCGATGTCGAGTGGGCCGCTCCCGACCTCCGGCAATGGGCCGAGCAAATGCGACAGGGGACCTGAGGCATGAGCACGCAGCACGAGATTGTCTTTCGCACCGACCTGCGTGACGCCATCGCCGCCCTCGGCAAGGATCTGCGCGGCGTGGACGGCCCCAGCATCAGCACGATTCGTAATTACAACTTTGCCCTCCTCCCCTATCCCCCGGAGGACGAGTTCAAGCTCCGTGCTCGGGTCCACCAGCTCTCCGTCGAGCTCGTCGCCGAGGGCTGGATCGTCCAATCCTTGGCCCTCCAGAAGCTCCTCTTCGATCGCCTCCGCGCCCTCGGGGACGATTACATCGAGAGCATCATCGCCACCGAGCGCCGCCTCCACAAGAAGGCGGCCGCATTCTCCAGGACCTCCGCGCCCCCCGCGCCCGACGCGGCGCTCTCCCACCTCCAGGGCAAGCTCCTCCAGCACATCGAAGGGCCCCAGGGGCTCGCCGCCGACGTGCAGCGCGAGATTGATCGCATCTGGCGCGAGAACGCGGACAAGGCCGATCGCACCGTGATCTTCATTGGCCGGGCCGGCGCGCTTTATCCCTTCTTCCGCACGTCGGGCTTGCTAAAGCACCTCGACGGAAAGACCCACAACCTCCCCGTCGTCCTGCTCTACCCGGGCGAACGACGTGACTCCACGGCCCTCTCCTTCATGGGCGAGCGGCGCGAAACCGACCGGTGGGATCACCTGGTCCGCGCTTCGCAGGGAAAAACCCTCCGGCAGCAGGTTCGGGGCCGGGCGGAACCCTCGATCATCGGGCGGCGGGCTCATCGGTACCCCCGCGGGGTTCCACGTGCCACCTCCCCCAGCAGCGCGCTCCCAGCGGAGCGGCATCTTCGAGAACGGCTTCGTGGGCGTGAGGCGACCGTCGGGCGTCCAGAACCTGTCGCCGTGCACCTCGATCGCCTTGTTCCATTCACCCATCGTGACGCGCACCACGAGCGACGTTGCCGCCTGCCTGTGGGGCGTGTACGCGTGCCCGCCGACGAGCACGTCCACGTTCCGCTTGAACGGGACCCGATCGCTCGGCGCGCGGAGGCTGCCATGGCCACCTTCCTCCCAGAATACATCTGCCTGGAAGGGCGCCGCCTGCGTCGAGGCAAGCACGGATTCCCCAGGGCGCAGCGTGTAGGTCGCCTTGCAGACGATCGTCAGCGCGAAGGCCCCAGGACGGGGCTGCCAGAGGAGCGTCGCGACGGGCAGCGGGCAGAGCGAGGAGACGTGCACGGCCCGAGGTTATCCCATCAAAGCAGAGCGTGCGACGTGGTCTGCGATGTCAACGTGCTCGCGGACGACCGGGCGCGCCTTCCTCCTCTCGGCGGCGGGCACGATGCTCGTGAGCGCCGGAGCCTCGCTGCCCTTCAGAAGCTCCCTTGAATGGCTCCGAAGGCGCGACCGGGCCCCGCGACGGGGACGAACCGAAGGGGGATTGCCGCGGCGGCGGGGGCTTGCGTCGATTTCGACTTGCCCGGCCAGAGCAAGACCGACCCGGCCATGGCCACGCCGCCGATCGCGAGGCATGCGCCCAGAGGCACGAACAGGTCCGCCCTCTGTTTTTCGTGCTCGATGCCGACGATGCCGACGCCGACGCCCGTCGCGAACGTGAGCACCCCCAGGCCGGCGAGCGGCAGAACCAGGTTGCTCGTTCTGGACTCGTTTTCCTTGACGGGCGCGGGCTCGGGCAACTCGTCCGCGAGCCGGGGGACGTGGATCGTGATCGGCTTGTCGTGTGCGGTCACGTGAAATGCTTGCCGCCAGGGCACCTTGCCGGGCGCGGTCGCGAGCACGACGTGTTCTCCGATATCCAGCACCCTCGTTGCCGGCTCCGAGCCTTGCCACGCGTCGTCGTCCAGCCGGGCGCCGTCGAGGTAAATCTCGATCCCTTTCGGGCGCATGCTCGCCGGGGGTAAGGCCACGGTCAGCTTGCCGATCTTCGGCGTGACCGTGGCCGCGATTTCGCGGGCACGTTTCACGTCGGCCGGGGCCTTCGCCGTCGCCTGGATGTCCAGGAGCAGCTCGAAGGCTCGCGCATATCGCTCCATCTGGTAGTGACACTTGGTCAGCGCGAATTTCGACAAAATCGCTGGATCCAGCCGCACGCTCTCCTCCAGGAGGGGACATGCCGAGCGATACTCGTTTTTCGACATGTGCTGTTTCCCTCGCAGGAAAAGCATCTTCGCCAGCGGCAATCCCCCTTGCGCATCCTTGCGCTCCGGATGCCGTACGATTTGATTCGCCAGGGGGGGCGTGGCGAGGGCCTGCGACGTCGTCGCCAGGTAGAAAGGCAGGATCAGCGCCAGGAAATGAGCACGTTGCATCCAAACTCTCCTACGATCGCAGCCGCATGGCTCTTTTCGTGAATGCGGTACTCATATCCCCGCGGGCCACGGGGGGGCCTTCTGCGGCGATGGGGTGTTCAGGGGAACGGGCGCCTTTGGATTCGACGACGAGCGCGACGTGGGCTTGGTCGAGGGTCCTATCGTTGTCTTCACGGGGGCCGCCGCGGACGAAGGGGCTGCCGAGGCGGAGGCTTTCGGCGGCGCGGACGACGCCGACCCCGTGGCCGGCGCCGGAGGATCGGGGGCGGGCACCGGGCTCGGCGTGGTCGTCCCCGGGCGCCCCTTTTCCAGCGGCGACACCGAAAGCGTCGAGAAGAGCGCTGCGGCCCCGAGCAGCATGAGAACACCGGACGCGGCCATGGTGCGGGCCACGCCGAGCCGCGATCGTCCCTCGTCCGTGGGCTTTTGCAAGGACGGGTGGAACAGGGGCGGCGGCGGGAACGACGAGGGAAACATATCCCAGGCGGCCGGCGGCGGCGCGGACGACGGAATCGGGCGATGGTCGCTCCCCGGAGCCGAATCCATCGGCGCGCGCGGCGGCATGGGCGGCCACGGCCACGGCGGCGCGCAAAGCACCGGCGGCGTCGTGATCGCAGCGGGGGTTTTCGGCGACAGGGGCGCGAGGGACCGGGGACCCACGATCGGAATCGTATGCTTCAAATGGCGGAGGTCCCCGGGGCGTCCGCGTTGCTGGGCGAGGCCCTCGTGACGAATCTCGGCCAAGGCCGCCGGGTGCACGGCCGACCGGCTCGTGATGGGGTCGTGGTTCGAGGGAAAGGGCCGATGAAGCGTGATCGCGTCGTCCCCGTCCTCGGAGGCGCTCGCGTGGTGGGGCAAAAAGGGCGCGAGCGCGATCATGAGGTCCGCCATGCTCGGCAAACGCGCGGCCACGTCGTGCGCGAGGCAGCGGAGGATCACGGCTTCGAGCGCGGGCTCGAGGTCACGCCTGTGGTTTCCCGGCGGCTCGCACCGGGCGCCGTCGAGGACCCTCGCGAAGATCTCGATGTGGTTCGAGGCCTCGAACGGGACCTGGTTCGTCACGAGCTTGTAGAGCACGGCGCCGAGGGCCCAGACGTCGGTGCGCCCGTCGACGTTTTTCGCCGACCGCATCTGCTCGGGGGACATGTAGAGCAGCGAGCCCATGATATCGTTGGCGCCCGTCACGTCCACGGCTTCGACGCCGGGAATGGGAAGTTGCTTCGAGATGCCGAAGTCGACGACCTTGATGTTCTGGGATCCGTCGGGGAGATTCGCCAGAAACAGATTCGACGGTTTGATGTCCCGGTGCACGATCCCCGCGGCGTGCGCCTCCGCGAGCGCCTTGCAAGCCTGGAAGACGTAAAGGACGGCGAGGTCGATGGGCAGGGGCCCCGTTTTGCGGAGGAGCTGGGCGAGGTCGACCCCGTGGAGCAGCTCCATGACGATGTACGGCGCCCCGGATTCGAGGCGCCCGACGTCGTAGACCTGGGTGATGTGTTCGCTCCGCAGCCGGACGGTGGCGCGCGCCTCGCGGAGGAACCGCTCGACGGCGATCGTGTTGCCGAGCTGGTTGGGCAACATGAGCTTGATCGCGCGTTTCTCGTGCAGATCGAGGTGCAAGGCGGCGACGACGACGCCCATGCCGCCTCGGCCGAGGATCCGCTCGACGCGATACTTGCCGGCGAGGATGTCGCCGGGCTGTACGTCTCGAGGTGATTCAATCATGGTGGGTCGTGCCGGGGGTGGAGGCTTCGGGTTATTCGGCCGGCTTGCAGCAGAAGGTCACGGGGCTGTGGGCGATGAATGCCCCGGTCGGTTCTCCGCCGACGGCCACGGATGCAGCCTTGGGCCGGTTCGTGCGGACCGCATAATAATCATCTTTCGACTGAAGTGTAATATCTGTGCACTCGGTTCCCTTGAGATTGCGTTTGGTTCCGTCTTTGCATTCGGTCCCCGTGTAAATCATGTAGCCGTTCCAGTCGCACGAGGTGTCGCATCCGCAAGCTGTGCATTCCCGTGAATCCGTGCCATCTTCATAGGCATTGAGCTTGCC
>JANMGF010000299.1:0-4236 GCA_031374535.1 Polyangium sp. (in: bacteria) | reverse complement strand
CCGATCGCGGTGCCACCCGCCCGAGGCGAGGGATAACCGCCGGGCGCGGCCGTCTGGGAGGCGAGAGGCGCCGCGGGGGCCGTGGCGTCGTGCCGGGGCCCGAGGCTCTGCGGCAGGGGCTCGCCGATGGCCGTGTGGGGGCCCGACGGCTTGTTCGGAGCCTCGAATCCGCCGAGCGGCGTTGCCAGGTGCGCCGGGAGGACCTGGGGCGGGATCGAGTGCTCGCTGACCCCGGGCGGCGGTTTGTCGTCGGTGGGGGGCAGCGTCTTCGGGATGGGCGCGGAGCCGGCTTCGGGCGTCACGGCGGCCGCGGCCGTGGCGGGGGAGATGGCGGGCTTCGGCGTGACGGCGCTGGGCGCGGGCGTCGCCGCGGTGCCTGCGGAAGGGCCACGCGTGGCGAGGGCGAACGGCTCGAGCGCGCTGCGGAGCTCGGCGATCGAGCTGTATCGATCGGGCGGCTTGGGCCCCATCGCGCGGTGCACCACGCTCGCGAGCTCGGGCGGCACGTGGGGGGCGAGGTCCGTGAGCTGCGCGATTTGCCCCGTCAGGTAGGCCGAGGCGATCTGGTGCGGCTCGTCGCCGCCGACGGGCCTTCGACCTGCGAGCATCTCGAAGACCATCACGCCGAGCGAGAAGATGTCGGCCCGCGCATCGACCGCGTCCGCCGAGTAGGCCTGCTCGGGCGCCATGTACTCGGGCGTCCCCATGATCACGCCGGGCCGCGTGAGCCCGCGCTCGAGCTCGCCCGTGACCTTGAGCTTGGCGATGCCGAAGTCGAGCAGCTTGAGGAGCGGCTCGCCCTTGGAGCCGCGGGTGATCATGACGTTGTCGGGCTTGAGGTCGCGGTGGACGACCCCGGCGGCGTGGGCGGCCTCGACGCCGTCGATCATCTGGATCGCGTACTCGAGCGCGTCGGCGTACGAGAGCCGCTGACCTGCGTGGTAGAGCTCCTCGTAGAGCATCTGGAGGGTCTTGCCCTCCAGGTACTCCATCACGATGAAGGCCTGACCCGTACTCGTCTGGTCGACGTCCTTGACCTCCACGACGTGGGGGCTCTTGATCTTGACCGAGACCTTCGCTTCCTGGATGAAGCGCTGAACGAGGCCTTGGCGTCGCGAGAGCTCGGGGTGGAGGAACTTGAGCGCCACGGTGGTGCCGAGCACCTCGTGACGCGACTCGTACACGCTACCCATCCCGCCATCGCCGATGACGCGGACGAGCCGGTACTTGTTGTTGATGACCTGGCCGACCTGGGGGCGCATGGGGACCTGTGCTGCGCGACTTGGCTCGCGGGAGAGTGTCACAGCCCTATAGACGAACGACAAAGAATTTCGTCCTGTCGAACGTCGTCGCCGCGATCTCGAGGGCTCTCGAGGGCCACGGGCGGGGCGGAAACGGAAGCGGGCGCGGAAACCGGGTGTGGGACGTTCGTGGGCGTGGTACCGGCGGCAGCCCGGGTCAGACGGCCGGGAGGTCGTCGCCGGTGACGTGATCCACCTCGGACCAGAGGTCGTCGAGGTCGAGGACGAGGTCGTCGAAGCCCGGCACGGTCACCTGCCCCGTGGCGGCCGAGACAGAGCGGAGCCAGCGGCCGTTCGGCTCGAGGTCGAAGCACTCGACGATACGCGCGGCAGGATCGAAGAGCCAGTAGGAGCGCACGCCGAAGCGGGCATACTCGCCGGCCTTTTCGAAGCGGTCGCGGCGGACGTCGCGGGGATCGGGCGAGAGGACCTCGACGATGAGCCTCGGCGGTTTGCGCGACAAGGACCCCGAGCCGAGGCGCGTGCCGGGCGGGTAGAGGGTGACGTCCGGCTTGCGCCCGCGTGTCGGCGCGACGCCGATCTTGTGCTCGGAAGCGAAGACCACGCCGCGCCGAGGCTTCGCCCAGGACACGAGCACGAACATCAGCCACGACACCACCGTCTCGTGCGCGTGATTGGGCACCTCTTCCTCCACGAGGTAGCCATCGACGAGCTCACCCGGCTCGTCCTCCTCCATGTCAGCCCACCGCTCGAGCGACATCGGCGGCGGGATGGGTATGGTGGGTGCTGCGACCATGGGGAGACGTTACCACGAGACCGGGGCGGAGGCGCGAGCGGCTCAGCGTTCCCCGTCGGCCGCGCGTGCCCGCTTCGCCTTCGGTGGGCCGTCACCGACCTCCACCATGGCCGTGGCCGCGTCCCGCAACGCATCCCCGAGCGGATCCAGGACGTCCGCGGCGCAGATCATCTGGGAGCCCCGAGGCAGATCCCCCGAGAGGAGCCACGCGCCGAGGTGCGCTTCGTCGCGGAGCACCGCGATCACCTCCGGCTCGTCGTCCTTCATCGCCACGAGGACCCCGAGGCTCGGACCCTCGTGGAGGAGCTCGGCCTCCACCGCCGCGAGCCGCTTCGGATCGAGCCGAGGCCGCCTGCGCGCGAGCGCCGCGCGGACGTGGATCCGGAGCGGGAATCTCGTGTCCTTCTGCGACCGCGGCAGCCTGTCGAGGGGCAGCGGCACGAGGCCGTCGGATGTGCGGAGCACGTGCACGAGCCGGCTCCCGACGGGCAAAAGCGTGACGCCCTCGAGATCCTCGTACGCGACCTCCACCGTCCCGCCGCGCACGAGCGGCAGCGCCGGGACCGTGACGCCACGAAGCCCGATCACGATCGCGAAGTCGTCCCGAGCGCCGAAGCGCCTGGCGAGCACCGCCGCGTACATCGCGCACGCGAGGAGGATCCCGCCGGCCGCGGCGAGCACGACGCCGGCCGTGCCTCCCCGCGCGAGGCCCGCATGGAGCCCGAACGCAAAGCCCAGCACGAGCAGCACGGAGAACCCCCACAACAAGGGCGAAGGGCTCTTCAGTGGCACCCGGAGCGGCCGCCCCAGGCACGCCGCTTCCAGCGCTGTCCGCTCGCGCCGGAGCTGCTCTCGTTCTCGTAACCTCGCCTCGCGTCCTTCCATCGCCATCGTTCGTCGCGTGCCTCCCACAGCCGCCCGAGCATGACGGAAAACAGGCTCTCAGTGAAGCAACGGAGCGAACGCGGCAACGTAAAAAAGCCTTTGCAGCGCCAATGCCGCGCCTGCTCGTTAGGACGTTTTTCGTCCGCTGACGCACCGTGTCGGTCGTTATGCCTTTGATGCCCGGCGCAATCGCATTACGAGCCTAGGCCATGCGTTCAGCGATTCTGGGGGTCGGGCACTACCTCCCGACCAAAGTGGTGACCAACGACGACCTCGCGCGGCTGATGCCGACGACGGACGAGTGGATCCAGCAGCGCACGGGCATCAAGGAGCGCCGGTTCATCGAGCACGACGGCATCGGAGCGAGCGACCTCGCCGTGCCGGCCGCGCAGATGGCCCTCGAGCGCGCCGGTCGCAAGGCGTCCGACATCGACATGATCGTGTTCGCGACCCTGAGCCCGGACCACAATTTCCCCGGCTCGGGTTGTTTCCTCGGCGAGAAGCTCGGCCTGCCGGGCGTGCCCGCGCTCGACGTGCGCAACCAGTGCTCGGGGTTCCTCTACGGGCTCAGCGTGGCGGACGCGTGGGTGCGCGCCGGGGTGTACAAGAACATCCTCGTCGTGGGCGCGGAGGTGCACTCGACGGGCGTGGAGTTCACCGAGCGCGGCCGTGACGTCGCGGTGCTCTTCGGCGACGGCGCAGGCGCGGCCCTCGTGGGCGCGAGCCCCTCCGAGGATCGAGGCCTCATGTCGATCCACCTGCACGCCGATGGTACGGGCGCGAAGGATCTCTGGCTGCCCGCGCCGGCGTCGAAGCACATTCCGCGTCTCACGCAGGAGATGTTCGAGCGCGGCGATCATTATCCGAAGATGAACGGCAAGCAGGTCTTCCGCTGGGCCACCGAGAAGATGCCCGAGGTCAGCCGCGAGGCGCTCACCGCCGCGGGCATCGACATCGGCGCCATCGATCTGTTCGTCCCGCACCAGGCGAATATGCGGATCAACCAGTACGTGGCCGACAAGCTCGGTTTGCCGCAGGAGAAGGTCGTCCACAACATCGAGCGGTACGGCAACACGACGGCCGCGACGATCCCCATCGGCCTCAGCGAGGCGATCGCCGAGGGCCGCATCAAGGAGGGATCGACCGTGCTCATGGCCGCCTTCGGCAGCGGCTACACCTGGGGCGCCGCCGTGCTCCGGTGGTAAGAAGATCTCGATGATCGCTCCCCCCATCCTCGACGCCATCGTCGATCGCGCGCTCGAAGAGGACCTCGCCGGCGGTGATCTCACCGGC
>JANMGF010000295.1:0-8748 GCA_031374535.1 Polyangium sp. (in: bacteria) | reverse complement strand
CGGAAATGGCCTTGAGGGCCTCCGAGATGTCGACCGCCGAGCGCACGAGGATGGCGAACTGCTTGGTGGCGATGGAGATGTCCTCAACCTTGGGCGGCTGGCGGGAGATCTTCTCGAAGAACGAGCCGCCGCCCTTCCTCGCATCGCTCCTGAACCTCGGCGTGCTCGGGTTCGTCCTTTACCGCTTCGGCAAGAAGCCGATCGGCGACGCGCTCGTGAAGCGCAAGCAGTCGATCATGTCGGAGATCGACAACGCCGCGCGCCTGAAGAACGAGGCGCAGAAGCGGCTCGACGAGTACGAGAACAGGTTCGAGCAGATGGCCGAGACGCTCACGGCGCTGAAGGCCGAGTACGCGGCGCAGGGCGAGCTCGAGAAGAAACACGTGCTCGCCGAGGCCGAGGAGCGCCGGGCGCGTATGCGTCGCGACGCCGAGTTCCGCATCGACCAGGAGCTCCGGACCGCGCGGATCGAGCTCATGCACGAGGCGGTGGTGGGCGCGACGGCCGCGGCGGAGGAGATCATCCGCACCCGCGCCGCGCAGGCGGATCTCGATCGGATGTCGGACGACTACCTCACCTCGGTGCGTGAAGCGCTCGCGCCCGGTGGGTCGGCAGGAGGTTCGCGATGAGCAGCGAGGCGATCGCCAGGCGGTATGCGCGCGCCGTTTTCGAGCTCGGCAAGGAGCAGAAGAACCTCCCCGTGCTCGCGCGTGACCTCGCCGATTTCTCGGCGAGCTTCGTGAAGTCCGACGAGCTTCGGATGGTCCTCTCGAGCCCGCTCGTGGCCGAGGATCAGCGCGAGGCGGTCCTCAAGGACATCGGCCAGCGCATGAGCCTCTCGGAGACGGCGCTCTCGACGTTGCGCCTCCTCGCGAAGCGGCGGCGCCTCACCGCGCTTCCCGACATCGTCGGCCAGCTCGAGAAGCTCGTGGACGAGGACGCGACCACGCTCCGCGCGACGGTCACGAGCGCCGGTCCGCTCGGCGAGACGTACCTTGGAAAGCTCCGCGCCGAGCTCGAGAAGGCGACCGGCAACAAGGTCGTCATCACCCACGTGCAGGACCCCTCGCTCATCGCAGGCATCGTCACCCGCATCGGCGACCGGGTGATCGACGGAAGCGTCAAGGCCCGCCTCGAGAGCTTCCGCGAGTCGCTGCTCCGCACCTAGCCGGTTGTTGATGCATGGGGGCTTTGCTCGGACGAACCGGGCTGCCCCCAAACCCCCATTGCCCTTCGCACGGGCCGGGTCGAAACAGGATCAAGGACTTCCCCATGCAGCTCAGAGCCGAAGAGATTTCCCAGATCATCAAGAAGCAGATCCAGAACATCGACAAGGCCGCGCTCGTCACGGAGGTGGGCACGGTGCTCACGGTCGGCGACGGCATCGCCCGTGTTTACGGGTTGAGCCGCGCGATGGCCGGTGAGCTCGTCGAGTTCGTGGGTTCGGACGGCGAGACGCTCGCGGGGCTCGTGCTGAACCTCGAGGCCGACAACGTCGGCTGCGCGATCTTCGGCGACACGAGCATCATCAAGGAGGGCGACACGGTCAAGCGCACGGGCCGCATCCTCGACGTGCCGGCGGGTGAAGCCGTCATCGGCCGCGTGGTGAACGCGCTCGGCATGCCGATCGACGGCAAGGGCCCGATCGACACGAAGGAGCGCCGCCGCGTGGAGGTCAAGGCGCCGGGCATCATCCAGCGCCAGCCGGTCAAGGAGCCGCTCCAGACGGGCATCAAGGCCATCGACGCGATGATCCCGATCGGCCGCGGCCAGCGCGAGCTCATCATCGGCGACCGTCAGGTCGGCAAGACGGCCGTCGCGATCGACACGATCATCAACCAGAAGGGCAAGGGCGTCTTCTGCATCTACGTCGCGATCGGGCAGAAGCTCAGCACGGTGCGGCAGGTCGTCGACCGGCTCGAGAGCTACGGCGCCATGGAGTACACGGTCGTCGTCGCCGCGACCGCGAGCGAGACGGCGCCGCTCCAGTACATCGCGCCGTACACCGGCGTGACGATGGGCGAGTTCTTCCGCGACACGGGCCGCCACGCGCTCTGCATCTACGACGACCTCTCGAAGCAGGCCGTCTCGTACCGCCAGCTCTCGCTGCTCCTCCGCCGCCCGCCGGGCCGCGAGGCGTATCCGGGCGACGTTTTCTACCTCCACTCGCGCTTGCTCGAGCGTGCCGCGAAGATGGCGGACGTCGTCTGGGTCGTGAAGAAGGGCACGCCGGCCCCGCCCCTCGGAGACCGCGATTACCGCGGCGCCGACGGCAAGATCCACATCGGCGAGCAGGGCAAGGAGTCGTCGGCGCACAGCTTGAAGGAGATGGGCAGCGACTACGAGATCATCCGGGACAAGTGGTCCGGCGGTTCGCTCACCGCGCTCCCCGTGATCGAGACCCAGGCGGGTGACGTCTCGGCATACATCCCGACGAACGTCATCAGCATCACGGACGGGCAGATCTTCCTCGAAGCGGACCTCTTCTACTCGGGCGTTCGCCCGGCCATCAACGTCGGCATCTCGGTCAGCCGCGTCGGTGGCAGCGCGCAGATCAAGGCGATGAGGAGCGTCGCCGGCACGTTGCGCCTCGACCTCGCGCAGTACCGCGCCATGGCCGCGTTCGCGCAGTTCGCGGGCGACCTCGACGCGAAGACGCGCAAGCAGCTCGAGCGTGGCGCGCGTATGGTCGAGATCCTGAAGCAGGGCCAGTACGTCCCGCTCTCGGTCGAGAAGCAGGTCCTCATCATCTACGCCGGCGTCAACGGCTTCATCGACGACGTCGCGGTCGAGGCGATCGGGCAGTTCGAGGAGGAGCTCTACAAGTACGCCGAGTCGAAGCACGCGGCGGTGTTGACCGAGATCGCCGAGAAGAAGGCGATCGACGACGAGCTCAAGAAGAAGATCAACAAGGCCATCGAGAGCTTCAAGAAGTCCTTCGTCGCCGGCGGCAAGTCCAATCCTGTCGTCGAGGAGGAAGAAGAAGCACCGAAGGTCGAGAAGGCTTCTACGAAGGCCGACACCAAGGCCACGAAGAAGGCCACCAAGAAAGCGAAGTAACCTGTGCCTTCGCTCAAAGCGATCCGCAAGCGCATCATCAGCGTCCGCTCGACGCAGAAGATCACGCGCGCGATGAAGATGGTTGCTGGTGCGCGGCTCAACCGCGCCCAGCAGCGCATCACCGAGCTGCGCCCCTACGCCATCAAGACGCAGGAGGTGCTCGGGGCCATCACGGCATCGTCGCGCGCCGCCTCCGTGCAGGATGCGGCCCTCGCCGCGCAAGGCGTCCCTGCGGAGGCCGAGCTCGTCCTCGAGCGCCCGCTTCACCCGTTCCTCGTCGAGCGCGCCGAGCGCCGCGTGATGCTCGTGATCCTCACGAGTGATCGTGGCCTCTGCGGCGCGTTCAACACGAACATCAACAAGCGCGCCGAGCGCGAGTGGAAGAGCCGCGTCGAGCAGGGGCAAGACGTGCGGATGGTGGTCATCGGCCGCAAGGGCCGCGACTACATGACCCGCCGCAGCGCCCCGGGTCTCCAGTACCTCCCTGGCGTCTGGGAGAAGCTGGCTCTCGAAACGGCGCAGCGCGTCGGCAAGCAGATCCTCGAGCCCTTCGTCAAGGGCGAGGTCGACAGCATTTACCTCGTCTACAACGAGTTCAAGAGCGCCGTGACCCAGCAGGTCGTGGTCGAGCGGCTCTTGCCGGTGCGTCCGGCGGCCGAGGGCGAGCAGACCGACGCGGCTGCTGCCACCGAGTTCATCTTCGAGCCGACCCGCGAGGCTCTGCTCGACGTGCTCGCGCCGATGTACGTCGACATCTCGATCCTGCGCGCGCTGTACGAGTCCATGGCGAGCGAGTTCGGCGCGAAGCTCACGGCCATGGATGCGGCCACGAAAAACGCGAAGGAAATGGTCGACCGGCTCACGCTCCAGTACAACCGCGCTCGTCAGGCTGCGATCACCAAGGAGCTGATGGAGATCATCGGTGGCAGCGAGGCGTTGAAGGAGTAATTCCTTCCGCGACTCGTTTCTCTCGCGGGGCCCTCGTTCGGACGATCCGAGCTGGGCCCCGGATCCCCCGCTCCCCTCGCTCCATCCCTCCCGTGTCCATCCTCCTGCCCATCAACCCCGAGCATCCCGAGCCTCGCAAGATCCGGCGCGCCGTCGAGATCCTCGAGAAGGGCGGCGTCATCGGCTACCCGACCGACACCGTCTACGGCCTCGGCTGCGACTTGATGAACAAGCAGGCGATCGAGCAGCTCTACCAGATCAAGGGCATGCAGCGAGACAAGAACCTCGCCTTCATCTGCCCGGATCTCGGGGACATCGCGCGGTACGCGATCGTCGAGAACGCGACGTACCGCGTGCTCAAGCGCTTCTTGCCCGGCCCGTATTGCTTCGTGCTCCAAGCAACCCGCGAGGTGCCGAAGATCGTGCAGATGAACAAGAAGACCGTGGGCATCCGCGTGCCTTCACATCCGGTCACGCTCGCGCTCGTGCGTGAGCTCGGCCGGCCGCTCATCAGCACGACGGCCGCTCCGCCTGGCGAGGATCCGATGGTTGATCCCTGGGAGATCAAGGAGCGCTTCCCGGCCCTCGAGCTCGTCCTCGACGCCGGCGCCGGCGGCACCTTGCCCACGACCGTCGTTGATCTCAGCGAAGGCCAGGTGCGGATCCTGCGCGAGGGCGCGGGTCCGATCGACGAGCTCGTTTGAGCCCAAAAGGATCTCGCCGAGGGCTCAGGGCTCCTCGCCGTGATCCTCTCCGCTCGGCAGTCCCTCGGGCTTCAACGTCGGGATGATGGGGAGCGGCTCCTCCGCGCCCGCCTCGGCCTCGCCCGTCGCGCCCTCGGCCTCCGCGTCCGCCTCGCCGTCCGGCGCCGCGTCGACCCCTGCGTCGGGCGCTGTGTCCTTCAGGAAGAACTCGTCCTCCGCGTTCTCCTGCCCCTCGTAGGCGAGCAGCCCGCTCTCGGGATCGATCTTCCTCTTCTCGAGGCCCGCGGGCTCCGTGGGCGCTCGCTTGGGCCGCCCCGCGTGCGCGTCCCGCATGAAGTCCACGAACGCGGGTAACGAGGCGACCGAGCCCGTCTCGCCCGCACCGAGCGGCGCTGCGTCGTCGAAGCCCGTCCACACCGCGCACGCGATATCCATCGTGTACCCGACGAACCACGCGTCCTTCGACTGGTTGCTCGTGCCGGTCTTGCCTGCGACCCATCGTTCGAGCGCCTTGGCGCGTGTCGCCGTACCCCGCTCCACGACCGTCCTGAGCAGGCTGTTCATCAGGAACGCCTCCTCCTCCAGCAGCACCCGCGTCGTCGGCGGCTCTGGATCGAGCGTGATCTCCACGCCGTTTGGCCCGGTGATCCGCGTGATGAGCCTTGGCCGCCGGTACTCCCCGCCCGCGGCGAACGTCGCGTAGGCCGCGGCCATCTCGCGCGGCGTGACCTCGTAGGCCCCGAGCGCGAGCGACAGATCCGCGCCGAGCTTCGACTCGATCCCGAGCTCCTGAGCGAAGGCCATGACGTTCGCCGGACCAAGCGTCTGGATCGCCGTTACGGCCGCGACATTGACGCTGTGGGCGAGCGCCTCGCGCAGCCGCGCCGGGGTTTTTCCTTCACTCTCGTCGTAGTTTTTCGGCTCGTACCCCTTCAGCGCGGCGGGGTTCGTCTCGAGCAACGTGGCCGGCGTGAGCCTTCGCGAATGGATCCCGTATCCGTAGACGAACGCCTTGAACGTCGAGCCTGGCTGTCTCTTCGAAAGCGTACGATCGAGCCCTCCGCGGATGCCCTCGTAGCCCCCGACGAGCGCCACGATCTCCCGCGTCGCGACGTCGATCGCCACGAGCGACGACTGCGGACCCAGCTCGAGCCGTAGAGCCGGCGGCGGCGGCTTTTGCAAAGGCTCGGGCGGCGGCTCATCGGTCGTGGCCTCGGGCGCGCTCTGGCGCGGATCCGCGGCGGCGGCGGCTGCCTCCTTGGGATCCACGAGGCTCACGCGCAGCACCTTGCCGACCTTGGCGAACTGGCTCGGCAAGAGATCCTTCGGGTTGTACCGACTCTTCCCGCGCAGCTCGACCGCTCCGGTCAGCGCACCGATACGCACCATGAGCAGGCCCAACGCGTCGTCGTGGCCCGTCACCACGCCTGCGTACACGCGATGCCCGCTCGTCTTCGGCGCGCCCTCGAACGCCGGCGGTTCACGTTTGCCCGGCGCGAGCGGCGCGACGAGGTTGTGCCGCTTCAGGTACCCGTCGAGGCTCTGCCGCACCGCGCCTCGCGCCTTCGACTGCATCGTCGGATCGATCGTCGTCGTGATCGTGTACCCGCCGCGATCCGCATCTGCTCCGACGAGGGCTCGCAGCGTGCGTTTCGCCTCCTCGACGACCTCGGGCGCGAGCTCGCGCATGTCCTCCTGCGCGGGCGCGAGGTTCACCTCTTCCGCGCGCGCGGCCTCCACCTCTTCCGGCGTGGCGAAGCCCTTCGCGAGCATCTGACCGAGGACGTACTCGCGCCTCTTCTTCGCGCGCTCGAGGTTCACGCGTGGCGAGTAGATGCTCGGCCCTTTCACGATCCCCGCGAGCATCGCCGCCTGCGCGAGGCTAGCGTCGCGGATCGACTTGCCGAAGTAGTAGCGGCAAGCCTCCTCGATCCCGTAACGCCCGTGCCCGAAGTAGATGTGGTTCAGGTAGAGGCCGAGGATCTCGTTTTTCGTGAGCTCCTGCTCGATGCGACGCGCGAGGATGACCTCCTTCATCTTCCGGTCGAACGTGCGCTCGGACGTCAGCAACACGTTCTTCACGACCTGCTGCGTGATCGTGCTCGCGCCCTGCCGCGCCTTCGCGTTGCGCAGGTTCTTGTAGAGCGCGCGCAGCATCCCCGGGTAGTCGAGCCCTTTGTGCTCGTAGAAAGACGCGTCCTCCGCGGCGAGCAACGCGTACCGCACGCGCTCGGGCATCGCGCCGACGTCGACGATCGTGCGCCGCTCGACGAAGAGCTCGCCGAGCACCACCTGACCGTCCCTCGCCATCACGCGCGTCACCTGCGGCGGGCGGTAACTCTTGAGCTCCTCGGTCGACGGAAGATCCGCGTCGTACTGACGGATCACCAGCGCCACGCTGAGCATCGACGCCGCGGCGAGGAGCACGACGGCGATCCCCGCGCGCCGCGCCCATCGCTTGATCGCTCTCTTCCGATGCCGCGCGGCGCGTGCTTTCGCGCGTTCGTCCGCCGTCGCGCTCGGCGTCGCGGGCGGGGACTCGTTCGGCGTCGCGGGCGCGCTTTTCCTGGCGTCCTTGCCGTTCTGCTCTTCGGAGGGGCGATCGGCCGGCATGTTGGGTGTTTCTAGAACGCCGAGCGCGTCGAGGATCGTCCGCTAGCGGATCAGCTTGAGGACCACGACGGCGAGGAGGACGCCGACGAGCAAGAAGCCCACCGCGACGCCCACGAGCGTGAGCGTCGAGGGGCTGCCCTTCACGACGACGGGAGCCGGCGCTGGCCCCGGCTTCGAGTTCGGGGACGGGATACGCAGCGACGAGGGACCTTCGTTGCTCCCCGACTTCATCGCCTGCCGAACCGAGTGCGGCGCGGGCAGCGGGCGCGGCAACGACGACACCGGTTGTCCCGTCGCCGTGGCCATCGCCACGGCTCCCGTGCCGGGCGTGCGTTGCGATCGGGGTGCGCCATCGACCGCGAGGCCTGCGCCTCCCGAGCGCGCAGACATGGCCGCAGGCGAGGACCGCGTGCGTTGCGAGTCCGGCGACTTCTGCTCGGGGAGGCTCGCCTCGGCGTGCGTGCGCGACGCCTTCTCGAGCACCTCGACGCTGCTCGCGGGGAAGAGCCCCGAGAAGCCCTTGCCTCCGCCCGGCGCGTACGGCTTCAGCGCTTCGGCGAAGTCTGATGCCGTCGTGTATCGATCCTCGGGCCGCTTCTCGAGCGCCTTTGCGAGCACCGAGCCGAGCCCTTGCGGGAACGTCTTTCCTGGCACGCGTGTGTCGAGCGCGAGCGGCGGCTTCGTCACGTGGTGCTGGATGAATTCCATCGGCGTGCGTGCCTCGAAGGGCAGCTTGCCGGTGAGCATTTCGTAGAGGATCACCGCGAGCGAGTAGATGTCGCTGCGCGCGTCGAGGGGTTTGCCCTGCGCTTGCTCGGGCGACATGAACTCCGGCGTCCCGAAGACCATGCCCTCCTGCGTGAGCATCACCGAGCCTGGACGCAGCTCGCGTTCGGTCACCTTCGCGAGGCCGAAGTCGAGCACCTTCGGGAAGTCGCGCAGACCTCCGTTGGTGGACAAAAAGATGTTCTCGGGCTTCAGGTCGCGATGGACGATCCCTTGCGAGTGCGCCTCTTGCAGCGCGCCGCAGACCTGGATGAGCACCGGGATCGCGCGCTCGAGGGACATCGGCCCCTCTTTGCGGACGATCTGGTTGAGGTTTTTCCCCTCCAGGTACTCCATCACGATGTAGAGCGAGCCGTCTTCGAGCTCGCCGTACAGGAACACCTTGGCGGTGTTCGGGTGCGTGAGGTGGCTCATCGCGCGGGCTTCGCGGCGGAAGCGCGAGGCGAGGTCTTTGCGATTGGTGAGCTTGGGGTGCAGGATCTTCACCGCCACCTGGCGGTTCATCGCCGGTTGTGCAGCCTTGTAGACGGACCCCATCCCGCCCGAGCCGATCTTCTGCAGGATCTGGAACTGACCGCCCAGAATGTCTCGGCCGATGTTCGGGTCTTGCGGGCGCATCGGAGCTACTGCGGGAAAA
>JANMGF010000032.1:0-5386 GCA_031374535.1 Polyangium sp. (in: bacteria) | reverse complement strand
AGCACCGGGGCGTAGTATCGATTCCAGATGCCCCTGGAAATCACGACCGTCGCCTCGCGCAGCTCGGCGGGCGTCGCCTTCGGGTGAGCGGCCATCCAGTGCCAGACCGCGAGGTCGACGAGCGCGACTCCGGCGATCTCCCACGTCGACCAGAAGTCGTTGAGCACGCGCAGGCGCTCCTGATCAGGCGATGGCTTGCCCAGCCCCAGCAGCTCGAGATCTCGTGCCTGGAAGACGAAGGCGATCGCCTCGGTGAACGCCGTGTTCGGGACGCCTGCGAGCAGGGTGTGATCGACGTCGTAGAGCGAGAAGACCTGCTCGACGTTGTGGCCGAGCTCGTGGACCGCGATGTTGTACCCCTTGTAGTTCATGCCGTCCTTTTCGATCCGCGTCCGGAGCCTCGCCTTGTCGCCGCGGCGCCGCGGCTCCATCGCGTGCCCGGCCCCGCGCGAGGGGTCGACAGCGATACGTTCGGCGAGCTTGCCGGCGCGATCTTTCGGGAAGCCGAGCGCGGTGAGGATACGCGGGATGTCCTTCGAAAAGGCCTTCGCGTCGGGGTACCGTTTGCGCGTGATCGCGTCGAGCTCGGCCTCGGTCTTGCCGCCGCGCGCCTTGAAGCCGGCATACCAGAGATCCTGCGGACCAAGCTTGCGGCCGAGCCTGCGCTCAATTTCGGCGGCGACCTTGGGGAGGGTGCTCGAGCCGAGGATCTCCAGGAAAAGCGCGCGCACGCGGTCCTCGCCGATCTCCCGGCCGAGCTCGAAGCGGCGTTTGACCGCGGTGTTGGCGATCGGCGAATAAGGATCGGCCTTCCGAGAGGCGCGAAACGAGGCGAGGATCTTCTCGTAACGGACAAAAGGCTCGGGGCGCGTGTCGGCGGCGGCAGGCAAGGAGAAGGAGCGCTTCGGCGCGCTGGGCTCGATCGCGGCGGCCGGGGCGAGGCGGACCTCGTTCGTGAAGGGGTTCCAGTCGACCCGCGGGTCGTCGATGACCACGGCCGGAATGGTCTGCGTGACGATACGCTCCATCACCTGCACGATGATTCGTTGTTTTTCGAGGCCACGTGGATCGCCGTAGTTGGCCTTGAGCTCGTCGCGCAGGTTCCAGTGGCTGATGAGCCGGAGCCCCGCGGGGAAAGGGCGTTCTCCTTTCTCGTTCAGGAGGTGGTGCATCCAGATGTTGTAATCGGAGATGTAGAGATCGCCCTCGGCGCCCGCGCGCGCGATGTCCTGGGCGATCGCGCCGGGCACGCGGATGGCGAAGCGCCCCGTGAGCCGCTCCTCGGCCCAGCGGCGACGGCTCCAGCGGTCTCCCTCGGCGTTTTTCATCGCGAGGTCGGAGCGCGGAAAATTGAGGAGCGCGACGAAGGCGATCCGGGTCTGGAAGAGGTCCTCGTAAAGGTGCGCGGCGGGCTCGTAGCCGGCGAGCAGCGGATCGACCGGGAAAAGCGGCCCCGTGTCGGTGTCCGTGGGAAAACGCAGCGCGCGCCCCATCTCGTGCAGGTGGCCCTCGAGCTCCTCCAGGAGGCCCTCGAGGCGCGCGAAGGTGGCGTCGATCATGCCCGGGTCCGCGAGAAAATGCTGGCGCACGAAGGCGGCGAGGTCCCCGTCCTCCGCCCTCCAGAGGGACGCGACCTGGGCGAGGCCACGGTTGATCCGCGGCCGCTGGGCCTCGCCGTGTTTGCCGACGAGCTCCGCCTCGAGGGCGCCGATGTTTGCGGCGGCAGGCGAGCCCGCGGGCGGGACGGCCGGGGCCGCGGGCTCGGCGGAGGGGCGCCCGAGGGCGGCCGGGGCTTCGGGACAAGGGTCCGGGGGGGCCACCGGCGTGGGGGGTTGTCCGGCGCAACCGGCGAGGAGGACGAGCGGGAGGAGGTGGGCGAGGACGGAGCGCATAGGTACGCTCCTCACCAGCTCTGCGAGGCGGCGTCAATGATCCAGCGGAGGGTTCGAATCAGGGCATGCAGGCCGCGTCGCCGCCGGGCTGGAAGACGGGGCAGTAGGTGTTCGCCGTTTCGCAGAGCCCCGTGCAGGTCTTGCAATAGATGCACTGGTCGAGGGCCCGGAAGAGCTTCACGGCCTCCGCGTCGAGGGCCATCTCGTCACACTGGAGCGAGCAACAGGCGCCGTCCTGGGTGCTGTCGCAGGGACCGGGGCCGCCGGGGATGCCGGAATCATTACAGTTGTAGAGGCTGACGCACGTTTTCCACTGCATGCAGGCCGTGAACTCGGCCTGGCACTCGTTCGCGGGTGCGCCCATGTCGGCCGTGCATTCGCTGCAACTCGCATAATTGCCGCCAGCGCCGCCAGCGCCGCCAGCGCCGCCCGCGCCCCCCGAGCCGACCATACCCCCGCCGGAGGCGCCGGAGCCGCCCGCGCCCCCCGAGCCGACCACGCTCCCGCCCGTGCCACCCGCGCCGCCGCTCGACGCGCCGCCCGCGCCCGAACCACCAGCGCCGCCCGGACCGCCGCCGGTCACGTCACTGCCGCAGCCAGCGATCACGAGCGACACGCTCGAAAGGACGAAACCCCACGACGACCAAGATGATTTCATTCGTAAGCCTCCCTTTTCCTGGGTCCCGCGCGAAAACGGATCGCGCAGGCCAGGCAGGGGAGCGTACATGGTTTCGGCGGGGACGGGGATTCGTGTGTCTACCCGGCCGTGGCCTCGGCGCGGATCCCGAGCAAACGCGCGACCTCGGAGGCGACACGGACACCGCCGAGGGCCGTGGCGAGGGTGCTCTGGCCAGGAAAAACGGAGTCGCCGACAAGGAAAAGGCCAGGCAGGACGGGGCGGGGCCACGCGGAGAGGTAATGGCCGAGGCCGGCGCGGCGCGGAATGCCGCCGACAGCGCCGCCGCTGCGACCGGTGAATCGCTCGAAGGTACGGGGGGAGGCCGTCATCGAGAAGACGACGTTCTCGGACCAGGCAGGCGCGCGCGCGGCAATGACCTCCCGCATGCGGGCCTGAATCGCGGCCATGTAGGCGCCGCGGCCCTCGGGCGGCAAGGATTCGAGCTTTTCGAGGGGCACGTGGGTCGAGCAGGTGAGCGTGCGATGCCCGGGGGGGCAACGATCCGGATCCCGGGGGCCGCTGATCGAGACGAAGACGTGGTTTCCTTCGGTGAAAGGCAACGACGCGTCGCCGACGAGCTCGAGGTGGCAGGGTTTGTCGGGGGTGCCCTCCGGCGTCCGGGCGACGAGGTAAAGCATGGCCGCGCCCCAGCCTTTGGCGACCTCGGCGGCGAGGCGATCGAGCCGCGGCAACTCGCCCTCGGACGCGCCGACGAGCGCGCGCAGATCCTGGGGCAGGAGGTTCGCGACGACCGTACGCGCAGAGACCTCGCCCGTGCGGGTTTGGGCCGTGAAGGTCGAATCTTTTCGCGTGAGGGATTTCACCCGGCTCGAAAAACGCACCTCCCCGCCGTTTCGTTCGATCGCGCGCACGAGCCCCCACGCGAGCTCGCCGATGCCGCCGCGGACGTGGCCCGTGCCGCGGAAGTAATAATCCATGGTGGCCATGGCGAAGGGGGCCTCGGCGACCTCGGCGCTGCATTGCACGGTGATCTGGCAGAGGCCGTCGAGGTAATGGCGGAGGGGCTCGAAAGAGCCGAGCCCCGAGGACGCGAGCACGCTGCCGAGCGAGCGGCCCAGGAGCGGGAGGAGCGTCGCATAGCGGGGGGCACGGGCGAGGTGGCGGAAAAAGGCGGACGTCGAGAGGGGCGGCAGGAGGGCAGGATCGTCGAAGAGGGACCAGAGGGTGTCGGCGACCTTGACCTGGCGGTCGAAAAAAGCGCGAAGGGCTCGCTCGGGCGCGCCGGGCAAGGCGGCGAGCGTGTTCACGACGGCCTCGCGATCCCGGCCGACGGCGATCTCGAGGGCGGGCGTGCGTAGCTCGACGAGCGGGTCTAACCAGTCGACGGCGACGTCGATGCCGTGGCGCTTGATCCAGCGGCCGAAGAGCTGGTCCTCGGCGAGGCCGGAGAACAAGGTGGCGCCGGACTCGAAGCGGTACCCCGAGCGGGAGAAGGTGCTGGCGCAGCCGCCGGGGTACCGCAGCGCCTCGCAGACGAGGACCCGCGCGCCCTGCTCGGCGAGGGTGAGCGCGGCGCCGAGGCCGCCGAAGCCGGTGCCGATGACGAGGGTGTCGTACATGGGGTTCAGCCTTGAAGAGGCGCGGGCGCGGCGGCCTCAGCCTCGTTCGAGCGGAGGAAAGGCAGGATCGTCTCGACCATCTGATCGGGCGTGTCGACGTGGGAGAAATGGGACGTGCCGTCGAGGTATCGAAGCTCGGAGCCCCGCGCGAGGCGGTGGAGGGCATAGCCGACGCGGGGCGGGACCATGGGGTCCTTCCGGGCATACACGAAGAGCAACGGCACGGGGAAAGGCGCCCGGCCGAGCTCCTTCACGAAGGCACGGAAGCCCGCGGGGGCGAGCGTCTCGTGGAGCGATTTCGTGAAGCACGTGATTCCCTCGTCCGTGGCGAGCGGCGCGCCGTATTCGTCGAGCTCCTCGCGCGATTTCAAGCGTTCGTCGTGGTAATGGACGTTCCGGTAGACCCAGCGGCGCGGGTCCCGCTGCACGAGGTGGCGCAGGAGCGCACGCCCGGCCCCCGTGGAAAGAAGGGCCCGGAGCGCGAAGTACCGCGGCTCCGGCGTGCCCGGCGCGTGGTTGACGACGAGCCGCGAGACGGCGCCCGGATCCTGGAGGGCGAGGTGCATCGCGACGTACCCGCCGAGCGAGTTTCCCAGGACGGCAGAGCCACGAATGCCGAGCGAAGAAAGAGCCTCCGCGAGGAACGTACCGAAGTTCTCGGGCGAAAAGTCCGCGCGCGTGGGTTTGGTAGACCGGCCGGAGCCGGGCAGATCGATGGCATAGACGCGGAAGAACCGGCCGAGGGGCTCGAGCACGTACCGGAACGAGTAACTCGAGGTCATGAGGCCGTGCACGAGGAGCAGCGGCGGGCCGGATCCCAGGACGCGGACGTGCACGCGGACGTCGCCAAAGACCTGGGAAGGCACGCGGACGCTTCGGGCCTCGGCGCGGTGGTAGGCGTGCGGGAGGCGCGGCAGCGCGGGGAGCTCGTCGTAGGGGAGACGTTCGAAGGGACGGAGCGCCATCAGGCTTTGAGAGCTTCCTCGATGAAATGGAGGCGGTCGTTCCCCCAGAAAAGCTCGTCACCGACGAAGATCGCCGGCGCCCCGAACGCGCCCCGGGCGATGGCAGCGTCGGTGTCCGCGCGCAGGCGGTCCTTGATGGCGGGCGTCTCGATCGCGGCGAGGGCCGCCTCGGGGTCGAGGCCCACGCTTCGAGCCAGATCGGCGAGGGTTTCAGGGTTCGCGAGGTCGCGATCCTCCGCCCAGATCGCGCGGAAGGCCGCCTGCACGAAG
>JANMGF010000273.1:0-2579 GCA_031374535.1 Polyangium sp. (in: bacteria) | reverse complement strand
GGGGAAAAGCTCGCCGATCTCCACGAAGGTGCGCGCTGCATCGGCGCGGACCCCGACGAGCATGCCCTCGGCGCCCACGAGCCGCGCCGCTCGCATCATCGAGCCGAGGGACTCCGCCGCATGCGCGTCGACCACGCTGAGCCCCGTGACGTCGATGAGCACCACGCGCGCTTGAAAGGTCCCGATCGCATGAAGAAGGACGCTCTTCGCATGTTCGGCCCGCTCGGGCGAGATCTCGCCGATGAGAGGCAGGAGCAAGACGCCCTCCCACACGCGGAGGACGGGCGACGAAAGCGCACGCAACGTGGCCTGCTGGGCGTCGATCGTGGCGATCTTTTCCTCGAGCGCGGCGCGTTTCTCCCCGAGCTCGATCTCGAGCTCCCGCCGCCGCGCGACCACCGTACCGACGAGTTTGTCGCCGTAGACGTCCGAGAGCTCGAAGATGGCCTCGTAATACACCTCCTCGACGAGCCCGAGCGCGGCGAGCGAAAGACGCGCGGGCCAGCACTCCTCCGCAATCACGGCCGAAAGACCACGTTTGAACGAAAGAAACCCCCGGAGCAGCGTGGAGACGCGAAACTCGCTCGCCGCGCGCAGGCTCGTCACGTAATCGATAAAGGCGCGCAAAGGCGCCCTGTCGCCGGTTTCGAGGACGGCGACGTTCGTCGTGATCACCCGGTCGACGAGGTTTTGCGTCTCCACGCGAGGCCGTTTGCCCTGGAGGTCCGGCGAGAGCGCGACCACCCAGTCCGTGCCCCGTTCGAGCACGTCGTGCCTGCGCCGCGCGAGCAGCCCGAGCAGCGCCGAGAGACCCGCAACCTCGGGCTCCCGGATCGCAAGGGTCTCGCGCGGACCGATGGGCTCCACGCGGCGCTTCCGCACGGCCGCGAGGAGCCTCATCCGGGCACGACGCGCGCGGCTCACGGGCGGCGCGCGGAGAGGAAGGCTTGGAGCAAGGCCGCCGTCTCCCGCGGCCGCTCCACCTGCACGTAATGCCCCGCCCCGGGCAAAAACGCGAGGCGCGCGCCCTGGATCTTCGACACGATTTCGGCGCGCAGGAATGCGGCCGGCAGGAATGGATCCTCGGTCCCCACGCAAAGAAGCGGCGCCTTGATCAACGAGAGCGCCTCGGAAAACCCGCCCTTGCGCCACACGTCGAACCCGAGCCGCACGGCCGCGGGCGAGGTGCGCGCCCCGTCGTCGAGCACCCGCTCCAGCGAGGCCGCCGAGAGGTCCTTGCAGGCGAGGCCGAGGATCGTCCGTTGCGCCTCGCGGTTGCCACCGGCGCCCGAGAAGAGGCCGATCGCCTCCTCCGGCAGGGGCGCGCCGCAGGCGGGCACGGAGCAGAGGAGCACCACGCCGTTGATCCGTTCGGGATGGTAGGCCGCGAGCCACTGGGCGATCTGGCCGCCCATGCTGTGCCCGACGACCGTGAAGCTTCCAATCTTCTCGGCGTCGGCGACCGCGAGGATATCGTCCGCATAACGCTGGATCGAGTAGCCCTCCTCGGGTTTGTCCGACGCGCCCGCGCCGCGCAGATCCGGCACGATCACGCGCAGACCTTCGCGATCGAGGTGCTCGAGCAGGTCATCATGGACCGCGCCCGAGACCATCCACCCGTGGACGAGGATCACCACCTCGGGCCCTTCGCCGAAGCTGCGGTACGCAATCTTGATTCCGTCGTTCGCCTGCGTGACGTGCATGGGGTCTCTCCTCCGCTCGGGAGACACCTTATGCACCCCTCCCCCGCGACTCAAGCACGAATACGGGTGCCCAGGCGAACAACCCCGCGCGCGCCCTCGCGCCTCGCCTCAAAACACCCGGTTCAGCCCGTTCAGCGCCGCCACGCGGTACGCCTCGGCCATCGTCGGGTAGTTGAAGGTCGTGTTCACGAAATACAGGAGGGTGTTCGCCTTGCCCTCCTGCGACATGATCGCCTGACCGATGTGGATGATCTCGCTCGCGTTGTCCCCGAAGCAATGGATACCGAGCAGCTCCAGCGTCTCGCGATGGAAGAGGATCTTCAACATCCCCACCGTGCGCCCCGTGATCTGCGCGCGCGCCAACGATTTGAACTGCGCGTGGCCCACCTCGTAAGGGATCCCGGCTTTCGTCAATTCATGCTCGGTCCGCCCCACGGACGAGATCTCGGGGGACGTGTAGATGCCCGTCGGAATGTCCTCGACGAGCTTCAGCTCGAGCCGGCCCTCGACGAGGTGCGTCGCGGCGAAACGACCCTGATCGTAGGCCGCGCTGGCGAGCGAGGGAAAACCCACCACGTCGCCCACCGCGTAGATGTGCGGCACGGTCGTCTGGTAGGCCTCGTTCACCTTGATGTTTCCTCGGGAATCGACGGCGATCCCGAGCGCCTCGAGCCCCATGGCATTCGAATTGCCCGTGCGCCCGTTGGCCCACAGGAGCACGTCGGCCTTGATCTTCTTGCCGCTCTTCATGTACAGCACGACGCCGTCGTCTTGCCCCTCGACCCGCTCGTACTCCTCGTTGTGCCGGATCAGGCAGCCGAGGTCGCGCAGGTGATACGCGAGCGCGTCCACGATCTCGTCGTCGAGGAACGAGAG
>JANMGF010000269.1:0-21058 GCA_031374535.1 Polyangium sp. (in: bacteria) | reverse complement strand
GGTGGGGCCTGGGGCAAAGCCCCAGCGAAGCGCCTTCGAGATGAGACCAATGCTCAGGGTAAGGCTGGGTTCCGCTTTTGGGTTATGCTCCAGGCTCGTTCTCGACGGACCTTCGGGTCCAACGCCATGCAAAGGAGCTTGCCCATGCGACGTATCCACACCTTGCTTTTTGTACCTCTCGCCGCCGCGTCCATCGCCGGTGCGTTCGCCTCGGGCTGCGAAGGCGGAGAAAACCTTGGGACGCCGGGCGGCACGGGGACCGGCGGCGCCCCTGACGGCGGAGATAACGGCGGCGGGGGCGAGGGGGGAGGCATTTTCGTCGGCTCCGTCGGGTCCGGCGGCGCAGGTGGCTCCGGGGGCGTGGGCGGCGCGGGTGGTTGTGATGGAGGGCCGTGCGGGCCGGTTTGTGGCAATGGCATCGTCGAGCCGGGCGAGGCGTGTGACGACGGCAATGGGGCCGCGGGCGACGGTTGCTCGAATGATTGCGGCGCGGTCGAGAAGGAGTACGCGTGCCCCATGCCAGGGATGGCGTGCGTGAGCACGGTCGTCTGCGGCGACGGCAAGGTGACGGGCGCCGAGACGTGCGACGACACGAACGCGGCGCCGGGCGACGGCTGCGACGCGCTTTGCCAGGTCGAGATCGGCTGGCAGTGCTCGGTCATCGGCGCGGCGTGCGAGGCGGCGGCGTGCGGGGACAACGTCATCGCGGGGAACGAGGAGTGCGAGGACGGCAATAACGGGGCCGGCGACGGCTGCGACACGAATTGCCAGCTCGAGATCGGATGGGTTTGTCCGCCTGGGATGCCTTGCAAGCCGACGGTCTGCGGCGACGCCATCGTCGAGGGCAAGGAGCCCTGCGACGACGGAAACAACGACATGGGCGACGGCTGCACGCCTTTCTGCCAGCGCGAGCCCGACTGCACGATGGGCGCGTGCAAGTCGACCTGCGGCGACGGGCTCAAGCTGCCGGGCGACAATGAGCAATGCGAGGACGGCAATACCACGAGCGGCGACGGCTGCTCGTCCACGTGCCAGCTCGAGCCTGGATTCGGCTGCCAGGACGTCGCCGAGAATGCGGGAAACACGCTGGAGATCCCGATCGTCTTGCGCGATTTCAAGATCGCGCACCCCGATTTCGAGGGGGCGACGGGCGACGATCTCCAGATCGTGGCGACCATGCTCGGCCCGGACGGCAAACCGGTGTACGCGGGCAACCCCACGACGCCGACCACGTCAGGCAAGGCGAACTTCGATCAATGGTACCGTGACGTCCCGAATATCAATTTCACGGTCCTGCAGAAGCTCGTGCTGACGAAGTTGCCCTCGGGCGCGTACCGGTTCGACGACACGACGTTTTTCCCGTTGAACGGACTCGGCTTTGGCAACGAAGGGAATGGGAACAACTTTCATTTCACGAGCGAGGTCCGGTACTGGTTCGAGTACAAGGGCAACGAGCAGCTCGATTTCACGGGGGACGACGACGTGTGGGTGTTCGTGAACAAGCAGCTCGCCGTGAACCTCGGCGGCGTGCACGGCGCGCAGAGCGGCGGCGTGCTGCTCGACGCGGCGAAGGCGGCAGAGCTCGGGCTCGAGCTCGGCAAGATCTACGAGACCGTCGTGCTCCAGGCGGAGCGGCACACGACGCAATCGAACTACCGGCTGACGCTCTCCAATTTCGTGAACACGAAATCTGTTTGTCAGAGCATCTGCGGCGACGGCGTGGTCACGCCGAACGAGGCCTGCGACGACGGGACGAACGACGGCAGCTACGGCTCGTGCACGCCGGACTGCAAGAAGGGCCCGTATTGCGGGGACGCCGTCGTGCAGCCGGAGGGCAACGAGACGTGCGACGACGGCGTGAACCTGACCCCGTACGGCAGCGGCTGCGCGCCCGGCTGCAAGAAAGCCGCGACCTGCGGCGACGGCCAGATCGACAGCCTCTTCGGCGAGCAATGTGACGACGGGACCAACGACGGCGGGTATGGCGAGTGCGGCACCGGCTGCGCGCTCGGGCCGCGTTGCGGAGACGGCGTCGTGCAGATGCCGTGGGAGTCGTGCGACGACGGGAACAAGACCCCGGGCGACGGTTGCGATCAGAAATGCGTGATGGAAGGGCCGAAATGAACGGTTGAACGAAGGAGCGGGGGGCGGGTCGCCAGGTCCGGCGCCTCGCCCCTCATTGCCGTGGCAGGCGCCTCGGGTACGCTCTCCTTGCGTTTTCGCTTTTCCATGGCCAGCGCCTTCCGGTAGCCCTCGAGCCGGGTCGTCAGCGACCGGTCGGTATGCGTCTCGGGGAGCGCGGCGACCGCACGCTCCTGGAAGGAAATCGCCTCGCGCAGGAGGCCACGCTCGGCGCAGAGCATCGCGAGGGTATCGAGGCAACTCGCGCAGCCGGGATCGGCCTTCACGCCCTGCTTCGCGTGCTCCAAGGCATCGTCGGGCTTGCCAATCCCGTGGAGGAGTCTCGCGGCCATGTCGTGACTGCTCGCGGTCTTCGCGACGCGGGCGAGCGTATCGATCACGGTGATCCCGTTTTTCGCGCAGAATGGGGTCTTCAGCTTTGCTTTGGTGCGCGCCCAGCAGAGCTTCAGAACGCCGATGAGAACCCCCGGATCCTCCGGGGTCTTCTCGAATGCCACGACGATGTCGCGCTGGGCCGCGTCGAGATCGCCAGATTCTATTTGAAAGAGGCCGCGGTAAAGGCGCACCACGGGCGAGTCGGGCGCCCGCATCGCAGCCTCGTTGAAATCCGCCTCCACGGCGCTCGCCTTCGCGGCCCCGGCCTCGCCCTCGCCGCCCCAGGGGCGCAGCCGATTCCACAGGACGTGCACCTCGGGGTCGGGCAGCACGCGCTCGGATCGCGGGGGTGCGGGCGGCTTCGGGGTATAACTCGTCCTCGCCATGAGCCGCTCGCGCGAGACGAGGTACCCGTGGAAATCACGCTCCGACGTCTCGACGAGGCCGCCGAGCCCCTTCGAGAGAGCCTCCTCATAACCTTTTCCAGCCGTGAGGAGCGCGAGGAAATCCGAGAACGCCTCGGCGTACCCTGGCGTGTGGTTCATCATGTGGACGAGGGCCCACGCCCCGGCGTAATTCGCCGTCCGGCGCTTGTGCTCCTCGAACATCGGCTCGCCCTCGTTGTTTCGCAAGTAAAACTCCTCCCGGTTCATCGAGAAGAGCGCGGGCGCCCTCGGCACGTTGCCAACGGGAATACGGGCCCGCACGAACGAGCCCATGTTGACGAAGGCCCAGGAGCCGCCGAGGTAGAACTCGTACTCCGGGTTCGGGGCCCCGAGGATCACGGAGCCGTCCTCGATGCGCAGGGTGGAGTAGTACTCGGCGAGCCCCTCGTGAACCCATACCGGCGCCGGGCCGAGCACCCTGTGGAGCACATGGTGCGCGAGCTCGTGCTGGAAGGTCATACGCCGCTGCTCGACGAGCTCGCCCCAGAGGACCATCGTAGGAATCGGCTCGGGATCGTGCGGTAAGCGGGAGGTGAAATAGGCGCCGGAGCCGCGCGGCGCGAAGGACTTGAAATCGACCTCCCGGTCGAAGAGAACGATCTGGATCGGCAAGGTATCGCCAAGATCGCCAGAGATCACGACGTTGGTGAAGACGTCGTGAATCGACTCGTACTCGGCGAGGGCCGCGCGCGCTTCGCCCGTGGGCCGATCGGTGAGTAGGACGAAATGCGTCGAGCGGAACTCGGACCACGCGGCGCCTCCCTTTGTCGGGCAGGTGAGCGCGGGTTTGGCGATGCAGCCGAGGGTCGTGGCGCCAAGGGCAGCCGCCAGGGCAAAGGCGCGAAGCATCCTTGTCGATTACCCGATCGGCGTGGCAAATGGAAGGGGCTCGATCGTGGGCCGATCGGACGTCCAGAGTGGAACGTCACGACTCAGCCGTGGTCGTCTCCGTTTCGATAGCGGGAGAGGAAGCCGAGGAGCTGTTCCGCACGCTCGATGAGGTCGTCATAGGTCAGGATGGCGAGGCCCGCGAGAAAGCTGTTTTCGAGGCGAAGCCGCTCGCGTTCCCTGGCGTCGCGGTACCGACCGATCACCACGAAGCCGCGGGGGCGGTGGAGTTCCATGCTCACACCCTTCCGGATGTCATGATGAAGCAACCCTGGGCGGGGCTCGCGCTCGGCGGCGTCGTAATATTGCATGATCTGGCCGATAGCCCGCGCGCACTCGAGGCTGTGGTGCAGGAGCCCGTTATAATTCGTGAAGATCGAATCGCTGGGTCTTTTGAGTTCCCATAGATCTGCAAATCCATCTTGACGAACGGCGAGGAGGTCGATGAACATGCCGCGGGAAATTTCGTAGGGGGATTCGCATTCCTTGTATTCAGGCCCAAGGATGACATCCCAGTGCCGGTGGATGAACTTGCGATATTCGTCCTCCTTCTCGTTCCGAGCGACGAGCTCTCGAAATTCGGCGACAGTCTTGCTCATCCGGTAGGCGGGGCTCGCGAGAGCAACGGCAACGGCCTTCAACATCTCACGTTCGAGATCGTCGGCATCCTTGAAGACGAACGCGCCGCCACGGTTTCGCTGGAGAACACTCCGCATGAGTTCGCGGTCGCGGCTGTGAGCCGTGACCACGACAATGGGACGAAAGGGGGCGGCTCTGAGAATGGCATCGAGCGTGGAAAGGCCGTGCTGGATGTCTTCGTCGGCACCATTCGGCTCGGAGGGGATCTGCAAGTCCAGCAGGATCACCTCCGGAGAAACCTTCACAGCTTTCTCGATTCCATCGCTTCTGGCAGCGGCTCGCTCGACGACGTAACCATCTGCTCGTAGCCATCGAACGTAGTCGTTCGCGCTCGCGTCATTGTCCTCGATGACGAGGATCTTGGGCTTCTGGTCGTTCATGATGGCTCCTTCCATGCGACGAACCGGGCGAAGAAGCACGTACCGCCGCCGTGCTCCGGATCGATACCGACCATACCGCCGACGTGCTGGGCGTAGCGGCGGGCAATAGGCAAACCCATGCCCGTCCCGAGCGGCTTGTCCCCGCCCTTCTTGGTCGTCACGTAGAGATCGAAGATACGATCGCGATCGACGGAGCTGATCCCGGGGCCATTGTCGACGACATCGACGCGAACCGTGTCTCCTTCAGCGTGAGCGCGAACGACGACGCGCGGAGTGAGGGCTCCGCCGCCGAAGGCGATAGCATGGAATGCATTTTCCAGCAAGGAATCGAGGATCTCCTGCAAGACATCCCGACTGGCACGAACACGGATGCCGGCATCGACGTCGAGGGTATGCGCGATAGCCGGATACTGTGCCGCGATGCGCTCCAAGCTAGACTCCACGACCTCTCGCACGAATACCCCCGTGATGGCAGCTTCCGGGACCTCGTGCCAGCGACGGGTCTGCTCGGCGAGGGCACGCTGGAAGTCGATCTCCTGATCGATGCGGCGAACCTCGTACTCGAGGGCGCTGCGATCCTCGGGGCGCAGCCGCTTTTTAAGGGTGTTGAACTGAGCGCGTATGGCTCCGGCCGAGCGCCTGAGCTGGTGACCGAGTGTGAGCTGCAGACGTCGCTCGACCTGATCCTCGATCTCCTTGCGGACCTCCTCGCTACGGTCGGCCGTGGCGATCGACGCCGCCTCGGGGGAGATGAGGGCGAGGAAGAGGAGCACGTATTCTCGGGGGAACTGATGACGGTTGAGGATGTCGGTCTCGGCGGCGATCTTCCTTGCAATGAAATAATGTTGAATGAGGTCGTTATCAAACGCCGCCTGCGGGCCTGGTCCGCCCCCCCACGCAAGCCAGCTCACCTCCTCATCAATTCCGAGACTGAGGTACTCGAAATCATCGGCGAATCGCCTCGGGGCAACTTCGAGGGCGAACTGTTCGAGCGCTGCCTCTTCCCACAAATCGCGCCGCCAGGGCTCCTCCATGTACCCTTCAATCAGCAGACCCATGTAACGATGCACGACGAGGGCAATCCACTCGGTCCCTTGCAGACGAACGAGCTCGCGATCCTCGGAATCGAGAACGTTCAGCAATGTTCGGGCGTTGACGAAATCATCGGAAAGCTCGCGAAATGATTGCTCCCGCGCCCGAGCATCCATAAATCTTTGCCGCACGGTCTCGTTCACGATCCGACCAACGAACCATTTTTCGATCTCATCGGGATCGTCGGGCTCAAGGGCAAACTCCTCCTTCTCGCCACGACGAGCCCACGCGTAGGAGTCCACGATCAAGACCGGACCAGATACATCCAGCTCGTATTTCCAGATGGGTACCAAGAAGGTGTCGGGGATCAGTGCAGTCGGTGCATTTTGGTAAAGATCCGCATCACAGAGCAGCCACCGCCCCTCGGGGCTCCCCAGCCAGGCTTTCGCGCTTTCAAAACGAGCCTTCTCCCGAATTGAATGGGTATCCCAGGATTCACCAACGCGCAGAAAAAAATCCTTCAGAGGGCGGCTCTCGAGCCACCTGCGAATGCCGTCGATCACATCTACCACCTCGCCGCTGGCGCTCTTCATTCTACGCGGCAGGTAATACCTGTCGAGCCCCTGACTCACGTACTCCGCCACCTGCCGACGCACGAGGTCCACGAAACCGGACAGCTCGAGCACCAGCCTCTTCCACGTGACGACCTCCGCCGTCCGCCCCGCTAGCTCCGTCCGATACTCCCCCGGCAAGCTCCCCGTCGGCACCACCGCCAGGGCCCGCTCAGCCTTCCTCGCTTTCCGCCTCTCCTCCAGCTTCTCGATCGCCGGCGTGATCCCCTCCGCCCCCGGACAGCTCGGCCAAACCTCGAAGTATGTCCTCGCTCGCTCGAACCCCGTACGCTTCGCCGCGAACCAGTCCACCGTGCCGGGCTCATCACCCACGACCTGCATCACGTCATAGCCCGCCTGTTCGAACACGCGGGCCACACGATCGAGGGTGATCTGCTCGCGCTCGTTCGTCATACGTCCCCCATCATCACCGGCCATGACGCTCCCGAGCAAGCCCGCAAGCTCATCCGCCCGGCATTTCCTCCACCACGAGCCCCTCCCCCTCCCCCACCTTCATCCACACCGCGCTCTGCTCCCCCTCGTAACACAACGCCCCTTCGTGCCGGAATTCGAAGGCGTATCGCACGAACTGTTTCGTCGCGCCGCGCCGCGCGCGCACCTCGCGGCAAGAGGCCAGGATCGGCTCGCCCGGCGGCACGAGCTTGCGGAAGACGACCTGGTGGAGGTGCGTCCCGTACCCGATCCAGCCCTCGGCATGGCGCATTCCGTGAAGGAAATACGAATGAATGAAGCCGAGCATGCCCGAGGCGTGCACCATCGTCCCGCCGGCCACGTGCCGCGGGTGGCGCAAGGGATGCACGCGTTGGAAGCTCGTGAACGGGAGCGGAAGGTCCGTAGGCATCCGACAAACGACGCGTTTTCCAGCAGGATCGAGCTCCACGATCGCATCGAAGAGCAGGACAGCCGGGTCGTAGGGCAGGTCGGCGAGGAACGCGTCGTCGAACGGCTGAAGGGGCATGCGCCGCGTGGTAGCAAGGCGCCCCGCCCACCGCAATGCCCGAGCGCATCCCTCCCCTCCGAGCTTTCCCGAACAAAGGGGGAGCAGCCCTTCCCGGGCGCTGCTCCCCCGCATCTCGTTCGTCTCTCGGAACCGAGGTGCTACCGGCCGCCGCCCTACTTCTTCGGCTGCGGCTCCGGCTGCTTTTGCGGCTCCGCCGGACGGATCTGGACGTCGAGCCGGACCTGATCGCCCTCCTTGTATCCCTGAAGGGACGCCGGTGGGAACAGGAACTCGAGCTGGCCTTGCTCGGTCTCCACCTTCAGATTGCCCTTTTTTTTGTCGATATCGACGATACGCCCGGTCACCTGGTGGTGCCCGGCATGCGCCTGCGCCTGCTTTTCCGCGCCCTTGTACTGCTCCATTCCCGGCTGCTGCTGCCCGGCGCCGCCTTGCGGTTGCGCGCCGCCCTCGGCCATCACGGATCCGGCGCTCGCCGCGAGCCCGGCCGCCGCCAACAGACCAAACAGCTTCTTCATGGTTTCCGTCTCCTCCGTGGACCCATTCCGACGCCCGGGAGCCGGCCCCGGTCGAGCCGGATTCCCCCCCCGAGGTCCCGGTGGGCCTCCGCCCTCCCTGCCTCGCAACGGTGGTGCCGTCCGGAACCGATACGGAACGCGGACGCCCGCTTCTTGCTCCACCATGCCCGTCTGCGCAGACGGGGAACGCTCGACCGCGGACGAGCCCCAGAGACCGTTTGACGGCCCGGGGTCCCCAGCGTAAGCCCTCGACATGTCCGGCGCACGTCGCTGGCCCGCGTCCGTCGCGCTCGTCGCGTCGGTCCTCGGGCTCGTCTTTGGGGGGTTGTCGACGCTCGATTATTCGAAGCACCTCGACCGCCAGGTCCACGACATCCACTGCTCGTTCGTGCCTGGGCTCGCCCCTGGGCAAGGAGGCGAGAGCGCCTGCCGCGCCGCGATGTACAGCCCCTACTCCGCGATCTTTCGCGACAAGTACTGGGGCGGCGTGCCGATCTCGCTCTTCGCGGTGGGCGCGTTCTCGTTCTTCGCGGCCTACGCGCTCTACCTCCTGCTCGCCGGCCCCTCGGCGCCGCGCCGCGCCGCCCAGTTCTTCGGCGCGGTGAGCGTCACGCCCCTGCTCGTCTCGGGCCTGATGTTCGCGATCTCGGCGCTCAAGCTCGGCCAGTACTGCAAGACCTGCGTCGGGATCTACGTCGCGTCGGCCCTGCTCGCCGTGGGCGGAATCGGCGTCTTGCTCGACGCGCGGGGAGGCCCGGCGCCCGCTCCCGCCACAACGGACAAACCCGAGGGAGGCGGGGAAGGAACGGCCGGCGGAGGGCGGCCGCAGGGCTCGCTCTTGCTCGTGCCGGCCTGGCTCGTGATGCTCGGGATCTTCGCGGTCACGCCGGCGCTGCTCTACGTGAGCGCGCTGCCGACGTATTCCACGTACATCACGGGCTGCGGAAAGCTGCTGAAGGCGACCGAGCCGAACAACGCGCTCCTCCACATGTCGCCGGCCGGGGCCAAGCAGCCGGCGACGCTCTTCGTCGACCCGCTTTGCCCGACGTGCAAGCAGTTCCACAAGCGGCTCCAGGCCGACGGGCTCCTCGAGCGCCTCGATACGACGCTCGTGCTTTTCCCCCTCGACAACGAGTGCAACTGGATGCTCGATCGGGCCCTCCACCCGGGCGCCTGCCTCGTCTCGAAGGCCGTGCTCTGCGCGGAGAACCGCGCCGGAGACGTGCTCGATTGGGCCTATGACAACCAGGAAAAGCTGCTCGAAGGAGCCAAAGCGCCCGCGGGGCTCGTGAACGTCCGCTCGGCGATCCGCGAAAAATGGATGCACCTCGATACCTGCATCGATTCGAAAGAGACGAAGCTCAGGCTCGATCGAATGCTACGGTACATCGTCGACAACAAGCTTCCGGTATCGACGCCGCAACTCTTTCTCGGCGACACGCGGCTCTGTGACGAGGACAGCGACATCGGCCTCGCCTACAGCATTCGCAAGCTCGCGCCGAACCTGGGGGTGCCATGAAATACGCTGGGATCATTGGAATCGTGGCTGGGTGCTCGCTGCTCGCGGGTTCGGCGTTCGCCGTGCACGCGGAGGTCCGGTCCTCGGCCGAGCGGCTGAAGACGGGCATCGCGGAGTCGGTAAAGCCCGCGGTGGCCATCGCCAACGACGCCGAGGCGCCCTATTGCACGCCGAAGTTCAAGGAGGTCCTGGCGCGCGTGATCCACGCCTGCGGCCTCGAGGGCGGGCCGTCGCGGCGCGGCTGCCAGCCGGCGGACGTGAAGAACCTGGCCTCGATCAGCGACGACGATTTCAACGCTCTTTTTACGCCGCTGAAGGATCGAGGCGGGGTCGTCATGTTCGACGACAACTCCGAGAAGCTCGACGACGACGGCAAGAAGATGCTGGAGGATCTCTGGGTGGACCGGAAGGGCGCCCGGTATTTCTTCATCGTCGCCCGCGCCTCGAAGACGGGCACGCCGGATTTCAACCGGTCGCTCTCGCACAAGCGCGCGAACAGCGCGTTTTTCCACGTCGGCGACAAGTTCAAAGAGCCCGACCTCGACAAGCAGGCCGGCCTCTTGTGGCTCGGAAACGAGTTCGCCCAGCTCGGCCAGGATTACTGTAACTGGAACGTTTCGCGGAAAAACAAGCCTTGCGCCGCGGAAGCGATCAACCGGAGCGCGTTCGTGTCATGGGTCGACTGTCAGCTCTAATTTTCCCGGTCCTGCTGCTCACGGCTTGCGAAACCGGCGGGGACAAACCGACCCCGCCCGTGACGGGTCGTAGCAATGCGGTGACCGCCTCGAACAGCACCGTCGCCGCGACGAGCCCCGCTTCGGCCGCGGTCTCCGCCAAGCCGAGCGTACCGGCCGCGCCACGCAAGCTTTGTGTCGACACCACGCCGCGCGCGGCGCCAAAAGGCACGCTGAAGACCGCCGCCGCGCAGGGAGCCACGGCGCTGCCTGCGAGCGTTTCGTTCGGCGTCGGCAAATGGGTCTGGGTGAACCTCTGGGCGGCCTGGTGTGGGCCGTGCAAAGAGGAAATGCCCCGGCTCCAGAACTTCCACAGCCGCCTGCGGAATGCCGGCGTGATGATCGACCTCGCCTTCGTCTCCCTCGACGACGACGAGCGGCAACTCGCGCGGTTCCTCGAGGCCCAGCCCCAAGCCGGCGTGCGCGCCTCGTACTGGCTGCCCGAGGGCGGCGGACGCGACGCCTGGGTCTCCGCGCTCGGGGTCAAGGACGCGGGCAACCTCCCCGTCCACGCCCTCATCGGACCCAGCGGTCAGCTCGCTTGCCTGGTCCAGGGGGCCGTCGAGGAGTCGGATTATGCGGCGATCGCCGAGATCGTCGGCGCCAAACGGTGACGCGCGGCGCCCTTCGCGGTAGGAGCTAGGCGCCCACATGTCGGAGCCCGAAAAGAACCGCGATCCCTTCCAGCTCTGCGGCACCACCATCGAGGGGAAGTACCGCGTCACGCAGGTGATCGGCGACGGCGGCTTCGGCGTGGTCTACCGCGGCGAGCACATCGGCTTCGGCGAGGCCATCGCGATCAAGTGCTTGAAGCTGCCCGCGGAGCTCGGCGAGAAGGGGCGCGCCCAGTTCCTCGAGCAACTCAAGGAAGAAGGGCGGCTGCTCCACCGGCTCTCGCGCGTCACGTCGGGCATCGTGCAGGCCCTCGACGTCGGCGCGTTCTTCACGGCAAACAACACGTGGGTCCCGTACCTCGTGCTCGAGTGGCTCGAAGGCGAGACGCTCGGGGAGCTCATCAAAACCCGCGCTTCGGGCGGCGGCATGAGCGCGGCCGAGGCGATGACCTTGCTCGAGCCGGCAGCGCGCGCGCTCGCGGTCGCACACACGCAGAAGATCGCGCACCGCGACGTCAAACCCGCGAACCTCTTCGTCACCGACGTCGGGGGCAAACGCACGGTGAAGGTGCTCGACTTCGGCATCGCCAAGGTCCTCACCGAACACGCGAGCTTCACCGAGGCGCTCGCCGCGACGCGCCAGGGACCGACCGCATTCACGCCGCGGTACGGCGCGCCCGAGCAGTTCAACAAGCAACGCGGCGCGACCGGCCCGTGGACCGACGTCTTCGCGCTCGCGTTGATCTTCGTGGAGCTCGTGAGCGCGCGGAAGGCGCTCGAAGGCGACGATCCGACGGAGCTTTACATCATCGCCGCGGATCCGAGCCTCCGGCCCACGCCACGCGCGCGCGGCGCGACCGTGAGCGAGGCCATCGAGCGGGTGATCGAACGAGCGCTCAGCGTCGAGCCGAAGCACCGTTTCCCCGACGCAGGCGCGTTCTGGGACACGCTCGTCGCCGCCGCGGCCGAGGGCGGCGCTGGCAAGGTCTCCTCGAACAAACCCTCCCCGGGCCCGGCGTCGATCCCCGACACCATCGCCGACAGCTTGCTCTCGACGGCCGAGTTCGCGGAGAAGAAGCAGCTCGGCGTCTCCGCAGAGCAAAACCGCGCGACGGGCGACGCGTTCAGCAACACCGAGGCAGCCCCGAAGGCCGGCAAACCGACCCCGAGCGGCGCCTTTCCCCCGCCCTCCCGCGAGCGTGATCCCATGGCGGAGACGCCGCTCGGCGAGCGCCTGCCGCAGCCCTCGCAGACGGGCCCGAAGCAGGCGGCGGCGAAGGACGCGTCCGCGTTCCCACCGACGAAAGAGAGCACCGAAAAGACCGGGCTCGAAGCGTCGGCGATGCCCGAGGCGAAGGGCAAACCCGTCTGGCCATGGCTGCTCGGCGCGCTTCTCGTGGGCGGCGGGGCGCTCGGGTACACGCTCTTCACGATGGGCTCGCCCAAGGGCAAACCCACGCAAAAGCCCGTCCCGAGCGCGATGGCACAGGTGAAAGGGACGACCTCGGCGGGGCCTTCCCCGATGTTGCCGACGGCCCTCGCGAGCGCGAGCGCGTCGGCCCTGCCCTCGGCGTCGGCTGCGCCTTTCGTGCCGCCGCGGGACATGGTCCTCCTCGCGCCGGCCTCGGGCAAGCTCGGCGAGGGCCCGGATCAGCGCCAGGTGACGCTCTCGAAGGGGTTTTACCTCGACGCGATGGAGGTCACGACGGGGCAATACCGCGCGTGTATCACGGCCGGGAAATGCCCGTCGGCCAAGCAGGTCGTGCTGCCGCCGGAGAGCGCGATGTTGCTCATGGCGGCGGCCGACGCGGACGACGATCCCGGGGCCAAGGCCACGCCCGAGGAGTTCATCCAGGCATGGACGCCCAAATGCAACGACACGCGCGACGCCGCGGATCATCCGATCAACTGCGTCACGCACATGGCCGCGGAGTCCTACTGCGCGTTCCGGGGCCGCCGTTTGCCCACGGAGGCCGAGTGGGAAATGGCCGCGCGTGGCGCTGCGGGGCGCGTCTTCCCCTGGGGCGACAACGCGCCGACGTGTAACCTCGCCTGCTTCGATCGCAACGGCAAATGCATCGAGGGCAGCGAAGGCGTGGCGACCTGCCCCGCCGGCGGAAGGCCGCGTGATCGTACGCCCGAGGCCCTCTACGATCTCGGCGGCAACGTGGCCGAGTGGGTGGCCGACGGGTTCGCCTCCCCTCCACCCGCGGGGACGGACCCCAAAGGCCCGACCAGCGTGCCCATGCGTGTCGTGCGTGGCGCGAGTTTCCTCGATCCGGCGAACCACGTACGCGCGAGCTTCCGCACCGGCGTCGTCCCGGGCACCGCGCACGTGACGATCGGCTTCCGTTGCGCGCTCGACGCGCCGGTCGAGCCTACGCCGGAAGCGCCCTGACGCACCCGCCATTACGTTTGGCTCGTCAAGTCGTTTCACCCACGTTGGGAAAACGTTGACATGGACGCAAAAGTTGGCGAGGGTCTCGGCGCGACAGGGGGCCTCACGGTGCCTCCACGCGGATTACAGGAGCAGGGAGCACGATGAGCAAATGGCTACTCAGCGCGGGCGCCTTCGTGGTGCTGTCGGGCGCCTTCGGCTGCACGCCGCCGAAGGTCGTCACGCAGATCACGAGCGCCCGTGATCAGATGAAGTTCCTGGTCGTCCAAGGGGACCAGCAGCAGGTCGTCAAGTGCCAGGTCGCGGCCGACGGCGCTCTGTCCGGTTGCAAACCCATGCAGCTCGTCCTCCAGGACGAGGAATGAGAGGGGTCACTATGTTCCGTCATGCAATGGCCCTCCTCTCGTTCGGACTCGTGGCATTCTCGACGGGCTGCGTGTCGCGGCAGATCACCCGCTTCGAGGACAACCAGAAGAGCCCCGTGACCGCGCTCGAGGTGAGCAAGGTCGAGAACTACGTCTTCTTCGCCAAGGCGACCCACCAGTTCTATCTGTGTCAGGACACGGGGGACAAACTGATCTGCAAGCTGTCGTGTGACGGCAAAAATGATGTCGTCTGCCCGGCTGCGTCCGCCGGCTACACGGGTGCGACGTCGAACATCCGCTGAGAGGAGGAAGCACGATGAAATCGATTCGTATTGCGCTCGTCGCGCTGCTCGCGCTCGCCGGCGTCGCCTGCGGTCCGCCGCCGAAGATCCTGACGCAGCAAACGTTCCTGGGCCCCGAGAAGGTGTACCAGGAGCGCATTCAGAACACGGGGCAGGTCGATCCGTCCTCGAAGAAGCCCCTCTTCAACTTCTCCGTCACCGTTTGCGACGTCACCGACACCGGCTCCTCGAATTGCAAGGAGAGCAAGGTGCTCGACAACGTCCTTCCCGAGAGCATTTACTGACAGGAGGAGCGACTGCCATGAAACACACTCTATTGTGGGCTTGCGCCGCGCTCTGCCTCCTCGCAGGCGCCGGCTGCAGCAATCAGGTCCGGTACCGCACGGCGGGTCACTGGATGCCGACCGCGGACGGCAAACCCGTCCTTTACCAGTCGTACCTCGAAGGGACCTGCAGCAGCGGCTTCCTCGGCTGGGGCAGGGGCTGCTCCGAGACGAACTCGAAGCTGAAGCGCTGTACGCTCAATCCGGACAACACGCTCGCCTGCGTGGAGGACACGGAAGCGAACAAGATGCTGAACAAGGATCTGCCCGAGCGCTGAGAGCGGGCCCTCACCCCCGAGGGCCCAGCGTCACCACCTCGACGTCCATCCCCTCGTCCCACGCCGCTCCATCCCGGAGCCCGAGCGTCTCCTCCCGCGCCGACAAACACGCCTCGCTGCCAGCGACGAATGCCCGACAGTTCTCGGGGCGAATCTCGTAGATCGAGCACAGTTTGTCCGCCGCGAGCAGCTGGCATCGGCCGTCTTTGGCGAACCGCAACGTCACGCGCCCGTCCCGGGATCGCCGGACGTAGGCCCGGGTCGTGAGGTCCTTGCGGCCTCCAGCGCGGAATCGCTCGAGATCACGGTCGTCGAGGAGCACGTCCGCGTCGTGGCAACAGGCCGCGCAGGTCATGCAATCGAGCTCCACCCCACGCGTCGGCCCCTCGTGCATCGCGTCGCGCGCGCACCAGTCGAGGACCGCCCGAACGAACTGGGGCTTGATACGCGCCAGGGCGAGCCCCTTGGCCGGGCCCGTCTTCACGCGGCGGGAGCGCCGCTGCTCGATGGAGAGCAGGGCCCAGAGCCCGAGCTCGTAGAGCTTTCCCCGTTCGTCCACCCCGAGCAGGACCTGGACGGAGTCCCGATCCTCCACGATGGCCGCATGCCCGCCCGCGCGTACGTAGTCCGCGGCGCGCGCGAGCCACCGGGGGCGAAATCTGCGCCAGAGGGGGCGGTCCACGAAGGGTGCCGACATGCCCGCCCGTATAACGCTCCGCGCGCCGGGACGGGACCTTTTTGGCATTCGTGTTTATGATCGGGGTGATGGCCAGCGAGCGCTCCTCCTTGCAACCGCGGAAAATCTTCATCATGAAGACGGGCGACCCCGTCCCCAAGGTGCGCGAGCGCCGCGGCGAGTTCGCCGACCTCATCACGGGCGTCATCGGCGACGCCTGGGCGCACGGCTTCTCGACCTTCGACGCCCGCGAAGGCGCGCCGCCGGACGCGAGGGAAGCCGCGGCCCTCGTGATCACCGGCTCGGCGGCGAACGTGCCCGACCGGGAGCCGTGGATGCGGGCGACGGAGGGATACCTGCGCGAGGTCGTGAGCCTCGGCGTGCCCGTCTTCGGTATTTGTTTTGGACACCAAATACTCGCGCAAGCGCTCGGGGGCGAGGTGACGCGTAATCCGCGCGGCCGGGAGATCGGCACACGGAAGATCGAGCGGCTCGAAGACGACCCGATCTTCGAAGGGCTGCCTCAGGTCTTCGAGGCCAACGTCACGCACGTGGACACGGTCGCGAGGCTCCCGCTCGGCGCGAAGGCGCTGGCGAAGAACGACCTCGACGATCACCACGCGATTCGCTTCACCGAGACCTGTTACGGCGTGCAGTTCCACCCCGAGCTCGATGCGGACGTGATGCGCGGATACATCGAGCATCGCTGGGACATCCTCGCGGCCGAGGGCTTCGCCGTGGACGCGCTCCACGCCGCGATCGAGGAAGCCGAGCTCGGGCGGCGCACGCTCGTGAACTTCATCCGCCACGTCCTGCCGCGCGGCATTCGCTGACGTTACGTTACCAGTGTAAAAAACTGACCCGCCAGTCATCCCCGGACGAACACCTCGGTGATCGCGGTGACCGGTGGGTCTGTGGAGGCCGGTCAGGCACTCGATCCGCGTACCTGGCGGCTTTTGCGGGGCTTCGCGGCGGGTTTTGGGGGCTCGGGGGCGGGCTCGCCGGGGGCGTGGTCGATGCGGAGGTAGCCGCGCTGGAGCAGGCGAAAGAGCTGGTCGACGAGCAGCTCGCGGGGCCACGACTGGCCTCGTTCGGTGGTCTCGAAGAAGGTCTCCTTGAGCGCGCCGACGGTGAACGTCGCGTAGATCCCGGTGTCGCCTTCGGCCACGATGCCGAGGCGCTGGCCCTCTTCGAGGCTCGTGCGGAGCAGCGTCTTCACGCCGTCGTAGAAGGACCGGATCTTCGTGGCGAAGGCCGGATCGAGGCCCGGCGCGAAGGAGAGCAGGAGCTGCGTGAGGGCCGGATCGTCGAGCAGGACGGCCACGATCCCGCGGATGTTGTGCTTGATCTGCGCCTCGATGTCGCTCCGCGTGTCGACGGTGAGGATCGCGGCGCCGAGGCGCGAAAAGAGGCCGTCGACGAGCTCCACGAAGACCGATCGCTTGTCAGGGAAGTAGAGATAGAAGGTCCCCTTGGCGACGCTCGCCCGGGCCACGATGTCGTCGACCTTCGCCGCGTGATAGCCCTTCGTCGCGAATACGTCCCGAGCCGCGCGGAGGAGCTCGAGTCGACGCTCGGCCTTGTCCATGAAGGGCCTTGTACCACTCCGACCGCCGCGCGCCGACATGGGACCACCGGCAGGCGCTTGGTCTCTGCCTTGATTCACCCCTGCCACCATGATACCCGAATGACTGACCGGACAGTCAGTCCGGGCAAACGGCAGAGGGAGAGGGACCGCATGGTGAGGCGTGATCCGGTGGTGGTCGGGATCGACGTGGGGTCGACGACGGTGAAGGCCGTCGTGCTCGATCCAGGGACGCTCGAGATCCTGTGGAGCGACTACCAGCGCCACCAGACGAAGCAGCCCGAGAAGGTGCTGGAGATGCTCCAGCAGATAACGGACGCGTTCCCCGACTCGCCGAAGAAGGCGTGGCGCCTCTTCCTGACGGGCTCGGGCGCGGCGCCGCTCTGCGCGTCGCTCGGCGCGAAGTTCGTCCAGGAGGTCAACGCGGTGACGCTGGCGGTCGAGAAGCTCCACCCGGACGTGGGGAGCGTGATCGAGCTCGGCGGTCAGGACGCGAAGATCATCATCTTCAAGAAGGACGAGAAGACCGGGGACAAGACCGCGGCGCCGTCGATGAACGACAAGTGCGCCTCGGGCACGGGCGCGACGATCGACAAGTGCATGATCAAGGTCGGCCTGGCGGCGGATGTCGTACGCGAGATCCACTTCGACGACACGAAGCTGCACCACGTGGCGGCCAAATGCGGCGTGTTCGCCGAGACGGACATCGTGAACCTCGTGAAGAGCGGGATCCCTTCAGAGGAGATCCTGTGCTCGCTCGCGGACGCGATCGTCCTCCAGAACCTGTCGGTGCTGACGCGCGGGTCCACCCTGAAACACAAGGTGATCCTGCTCGGCGGGCCCAACACGTACCTGCCGTTCTTGCAGGAGTGCTGGCGCAAGCGGATCCCCGAGACGTGGGACGAGCGCGGCTACGCGTGGCCCAAGGATCGCCCGATCGAGGAGACGATCTTCGTCCCAGAAAACGCGCAGTACTACGCGGCGTTCGGCGCATGCGTGTACGGCCTGCGCGAGGCGGCGGAGGTGGGGCTCTTCGCGGGGACCGACGGGCTCGTCGACTACATGAAGAACGGCCGCAAGGCGCGGCTTGGCGAGAGCGCAGGGCCGCCGCTCGCCCGGACGACCGACGAGATCGACGATTTCCGGAGCCTCTACGCGATCCCGCGGTTCAAGCCGATGGTCCTCGAGCCGGGGCAGGTCGTGCGTGGGGTCATCGGCGTGGACGGCGGGTCGACGTCGTCGAAGGCCGTGCTCGTGGACGAGGACGGCGAGATCGTCTGCAAGGCCTACCAGCTCTCGAAGGGGAACCCCATCCAGGACACGAAGGAGCTGCTCGCGCAGCTACGCGCGTACGTGGAAGGGGCGGGCGCGAAGTTCGAGGTGCTCGGCTTCGGAGCGACGGGCTACGCGGCGGACGTCTTGCACGAGACGATGCGCGCGGACGTGAACATCGTCGAGACCGTGGCGCACATGATGAGCGCGGTCCGGTACTTCGGCGACGTCGACGTCATCTGCGACATCGGCGGGCAGGACATCAAGGTCCTGTTCATGAAGAACGGCGACATCGCGAACTTCCGCCTCTCGAACTCGTGCTCGGCCGGCAACGGGATGCTCCTCCAGGCGATGGCCGATCAGTTTGGGCTCAAAGTGACGGACTACGCGGAGACGGCGTTCCAGGCCGAGCTGGCGCCGAAGTTCAGCTACGGCTGCGCGGTCTTCCTCGATACGGATCGGGTGAACTTCCAGAAGGAAGGTTTCTCGAAGGAGGAGCTGCTCGCGGGGCTCGCGCAGGTCTTGCCGAAGAACGTCTGGCAGTACGTGGTGCAGATCCCGCGGCTCGCGTCGCTCGGACGGAGGTTCGTCCTGCAAGGCGGCACGCAGTACAACCTCGCCGCGGTCAAGGCGCAGGTCGACTACATCAAGGAGCGCGTGCCGGACGCCGAGGTCTTCGTCCACCCGCACACGGGCGAGGCAGGCGCGATCGGCGCGGCGTTCGAGACGCTGCGGGTGATCAAGAGGCGCGGCACGAGCACGTTCATCGGGCTCGATGCGGCGATCGAGCTCAAGTACCAGACGAAAAACGACGAAGAGACGGTCTGTCACTTCTGCCCGAACGAGTGCAAGCGGACGTTCATCGACGCGGAGCGGCCGGACGGCTCGAAGGCGCGGTACATCTCGGGCTTCTCCTGCGAGAAGGGCACCGTGGAGAGCGAGGACGCGATGCTCGCGCTCGTGGCCGATCGGAAGAAGATCGCCCGCGAGTTCCCGAACTGCGTCGACTACGAGTCGAAGCTCGCGTTCCGGAGCTTCCACAAGCCGCAGCCGATGCCGACCGAAGGCACGATGATCAAGGACTTCGTCGTGAAGAAGGGCCTGTTCAGCGTGCGTCGCGTGGAGACGACGCGGCCCTTCCGAAGGAGCGGGCCCGAGACGATGGAGCGGCTGCGCCGGACACGCATCGGCATCCCGCGCGTCTTGAACCTCTACTCGACGGGCCCGTACTTCCGGGCGTACTTCGAGGCGCTCGGGATCCCGAAGCAGAACGTGGTGTTCAGCGACGAGACGAGCGAGGAGATGTGGGTCGAGGGCGGGAAATACGGGTCGGTGGATCCGTGTTTCCCCTCGAAGGTCGCGCAGGCGCACGTCCACAACCTGCTCTTCCACCACCACGCCACGGACAAACCGCTGAAGTACATCTTCTTCCCGATCCTCACGCACGTGCCGAGCTTCGGGAAAAACGTGATGGACAACGCGAGTTGCCCGATCGTGGCGGGCGTGCCCGACGTGATGAAAGCGGCGTTCACGAAGGAGGTCGACTTCTTCGCGACGCGGGGCATCGAGTACCTGGATCCGGCGCTGACGTTCGCCGAGCCGCTGCTCACGGCGCGCCGCATGTACGAGTGCTGGGGTCCGCGGCTCGGGGTCACGGAGGACGAGAGTGATCACGCGCATCGCGAGGCGTGGGCGGCGCTCACGGCGTTCGAGCGGGAGCTGCAGGACAAGGGCCGCGCGATCCTGGAGACGGTCGAGGCGGAGAACCGCGTGGCCATCCTGATGGTCGGAAGGCCGTACCACTCGGATCCGGGGCTGAACCACGGGATCCCGGAGGAGTTCCAGGTGCTCGGGTACCCGATCCTGAGCGTGCGCTCGATCCCGCGCGACGAGGAGTACCTGCCGCGGTTCTTCAAGGACGAGTACGCGCGCGGGCAGCACCCGCTCGACATCAACGACGTGTGGCCGGAGAACTACTCGGCCAACAGCGCGCAGAAGGTGTTGGCCGTGAAGTTCGCCGCGCGGCACCCGAACGTGGTGCTGCTGGATCTATCGAGCTTCAAGTGCGGCCACGACGCGCCGACGTACGGCATCGTCGAGGGGATCGTGACGGCGAGCGCGACGCCCTACGCGGCGCTGCACGACATCGACGCGAACAAGCCGGGCGGCTCGATCAAGATCCGCGTGAAGACGTACGCGCACAGCTTGAAGCTCTACCAGGAGTCGCTCGAAGACCTGGCGAAGAAGAAGGCCGAGCTCTCGCACAACATCGACAAGAAGAGGCTCGAGCTCTTGGAGCTCAAACAAAAGCAGGTCGCGGATCGCAAGGGTGCGGATCCGGATCTCGAGCGGCAGATCATGGAGCTATCGGCGAGGGTGCGGGCCTACGAGGCGCCCCCGCCCGCGGCCCCGGAGCCGCCCAAGGGGCTCGTACAGCTGAAGAAGAAGCGCGCCGACGGCAGCGTCGTCTCGGTTTGACGATCAGGAGATGAGGGAGGAATCGATGGAAACTTCGGTCCAGAAGACGCGGCTGCCGATCATGAACGGCAGCGAGAAGCAGACCAAGGTCGACGTGGATCTCGAGGCGGAGCTCCGCGCGTTCGAGGAGTCCGAGCGCGAGCGCCTCGGCATCAAGGCCGAGCGCAAGCAGTGGGTCGACACCATGCTCGACCCGAAGGTGCGGAAGGCCGAGCGCGAGAACGTCACGTTGCTCATCTCGGGCCTGACGGCCGCGCAGGATTTCCTCGTCGAGGGCGCGCTCGGAGGCCTCGGCTACAAGATCCAGAACATCGGCTGTCCGGCGCAGGAAGGGCTCCAGGTCGGCAAGGAGTTCGGCAACCGCGGCCAGTGCAACCCGACGTATTTCACCGTCGGCAACCTCGTGAATCACCTGATCAAGCTCCGCGACGAGAAGGGGATGACGAGCGAGGAGGTCATCAAGAACTACGTGTTCTTGACGGCCGGCGCCTGCGGGCCCTGTCG
>JANMGF010000257.1:0-4257 GCA_031374535.1 Polyangium sp. (in: bacteria) | reverse complement strand
TGAAAATCCAGATAGACGACGCGACCGCCTCCGTACGCCCACTTCGCGACCGCGTGGCGCGTCGTGTCGCCGAGCCATACGACCGAGCTCGTGGCGCCGGGCTTGAGGGTGAACTTGACCTCCTCCCAGCCGACGGGGTCGTCGTTCTGGAACACGACGCCTTGCAAGAGGACGTCGGCCGGATCGATCACCGTGACCTTGAGCGGCGCGCTCTGGCTCGTGTTGATGACCTGGCCCATGACGGGCAAGGAATCGAGGTCGCCGTAGTTGCTGTACAGCCAGGGCGTGGCGATGATCCCGCCGCCGCCCTGCACGTAGGCGTTGAAGTTGCTCGCGTTGAAGCAACTCATGAGGCCGTGGAGGATCACCACGTCGAACTGCTTCAGCGAGGCGAGCGAGCAGTCGTTCGTGACGACCGCCGAGCCGATGAAGGGCTTCGTGGCGAGCTCGGCGCGGAGGTCGTCGACGTAGAACGGGCCGCCGATCACGCCGACGTCGAGGAGCTGGCAGTCGCTGTCGGTCGCGAGGTCACATCCAGCGGGGCAACATCCGTCGCCGCCCGCGCACGCGACGACGGGCGCGCCGCCGCCGCACAGGCCGTTCGTGCACGTCTCGCCCATCGTGCAGGCCTTGTTGTCGTTGCACGCGCTCCCCGCGCTCGCGGGCATGCCGCCGCCGCATGCGCCTGCCGCGCAGGTCTCCTGGGTCGTGCACCCGTTTCCGTCGTCGCACGTGGCGCCGTCGTTGCCGGCCATCGCGACGCAGGTCTTCGCGACCTCGTTGCACAGCGGCACCTTGCAAGGGTCGTCCGTCGGCGCGCACGGGTTCGGTTTGCCCGTGCATGCGCCCGCGAGACACGAGTCCTCGACGGTGCAGAACACTTTGTCGTCGCAGAACACGCCGTCGTTCTGCGGCACGGCGATGCATCCGAGGACCGGATCACAGGTGCCGATGGCGCAGAGGTCGCCGAGGAAGGAGCAGTCCTTCTTCGGGCCGGGCAGGCACGTGCCGGCCGAGCACGTGCCGAGCTCGGTGCACGGGTCGTCGTCGTCGCAAAAGCCCCCGTTGTTGACGGGTGAAAAATCGCACGCGTCGTTCGTCTCGTTGCAGCTGCCGATCTTGCAGGCCTCGCCGTTCGAGGGGCAGATCCTCGAGCTGCCCGCGGTGCACGCGCCGTTGATGCAGACGTCGTTGACGGTGCAGAAGAGGCCGTCGTCGCACGAGCCGAAGTCGTTCTTCGGGACGAGCTGACAGCCGTTTTCCCCCGCGCAGACGCCGTCGCTGCACGGGCCCGTGAGCCCCGCGCAGTCGACGTCGGTCGTGCAAGGTTCCCCGGGCATCACGACGTCCGGACCGGCGTCCATGTCCCCGCCGCCCGCGCTGCCGCCGCCTCCTCCTGCGCCCCCCATGCCGCCTTCGCCGCCTTCGCCGCCTTCGCCGACGTCGGTTCGGCGGAGCGGGTTCGCGCAGGCGAAAGGAGCGGCGGCGAGTGTCGTGAGTGTGAGCAGAACGAGAGGCGAACGAAGCGAAGAAATACGCATAGGACGCCCTTCTTACCGTGACGATCGAGGTCCGTCACGGCGGAGGCGGGTTCTCGACGGCGGGGCGCGAGGCTCAGTCTTGCAAGCAGGCGTTGAGCTGTTGCCCGCAGCTCGACTGCACGCAGCCGAGGCATTCTTGCGACGGTTGTCCGCCCTGGCAGGACGAAGCGCACTCGGTCGTGCAGCTCTGCTGGCAGGTGCACGTGAAGAGCGCGCCGAGGAGCGCGCCCGATCCCTGGCACGGGTCGCCCATGCCGCCGCCCTGGAGGATCTCCGAGCACGTGCTGCACGCCGGAGCGCCGCCGCCCCCACCACCACCGCCGGAGCCGCTCGCGCTGCCGTCGCAGAAGGTGCCGCACTGCGCGCTGCACGAGGCGCAGGTGCAATCGTAGGTCGGCTTCGCTTGCGGGTACTGCGTGAGGCAGTCATCGACGCAGGCCGCGTCGACGCAGTTCTGGGCGCAGCCGAGGAAGCCCTGGCAGGGCTGGCCACACGCGAAGATCTCGGCCTGGCAGGCGCCGAACGCGCATTGCCCACATGCCTGCGGATCGAAGCCGCCGCCTTGCCCGCCTTGTCCGGTCGAAGCGCTGCTCGAGGTCGGACCCGTGCCCGTCACGGCGCTGCTCGAGCTCGACGCGGCCCCACCTTGTCCACCTTGCCCGCCTTGCCCGCCTTGCCCGCCGACGCCCCCGACGCCGCCCTGTCCCCCTTGTCCGCCGCCTTGTCCGCCGCCTCCACCGGTGCCGCTGCTCGCGCCGCTCGAGAACACCGACTCTACCTCCGCGGCGCAAGCGCTCAGCGCGCCGAGACCGAGAACAACCGACAGAAGCCCAAGACCCAAAGTAGAACGCATAAGGTCACCTCGCGGGTCGGCATGGTAGCTCTCCCTGTGCTTCATGTCGCCAACCCGGCCTCTGCCCTTCCGGAGCGAGCTGTGGACGGTGGACCGAGGTTCAGGGCGCGTCGGGATCGACGCCGAGGGCGCGGAGCTTTTCGGCGAGGCGATCGGCGCGTTCAGCGAGCTCACGTCCTGCCGGGACGAGCGCGCCTTCCTTCGTGAAGTACCGCAGCATGCCCTCATGAACGCCGAGGAAGAGGCCAAGCTGCGCGCTCCATCGGCGCCCGGATGTGTCGGGGGTGAGCGGCTCGTACTGGCCGTCCACGAGGCGGAAGCCCGAGAACTCCTTCGTTTCTGGATCGAACCAGAAGTACTCGGGCGTGCGGAAGATGTCCTGGTAGACCTGCTTCTTCAGGCCCTGGTCGAACTTCTTGGTGCTGCGCGAGAGCACCTCGACGATCACGTTCGGATACCTGCCGCCTTCGTGCCAGACGGTCCAGCTCCTGCGCGGCTTGCGCTCGGCGCCGAGCACGACGAAGAAGTCCGGGCCGTTGAACTTCTCGTTTTTCAGCTGTTTGGGGCTGAAGTAGATCGTCAGGTTGCCGGCAGCGAAGAAGTCGGTCCGCTCCTTCCAATAAAGCTCGATGCTCTCCAGCAGGAGAAGGAGCTGCGCGAGGTGCTCGGTGGACTCCATGGCGGGCTCGTCACTCCAGAGATCGTCCGGCGGCAGGTCGTCCGGGAACTCCTCGGCTTCGGGCTCCGTGGAAATGGCCAGAGACGTCATGCGAAGACCCTGCACGAGGATCCGTGGGGTGGCAAGTCAGGGCGTCAGGGCGTCGTGCTTGCGCCCGCGCCTTCCGCGCCTTCTTCCGTCGTATCCTCCGGCTCGGGCAACCCAGCCCTGCGGCGCGCCGTGGGCCGCACGCGTTCGGCGAGCCCCGGCCGACCGGCGAGGACGAAAAACGCGGCCGCCGCATCGGCCACCCCCGAATACGACGTTCCCCACGCGGCCATGGCCTCGTTTTTGGCCGTTTGCGTGAGCTGCGCCTCGCGTTTCTCGCGATCGATATCGCCGAGCGCCGTCCTCAATGCAGCCGCGCACGCTTTCAGATCGTCGGCGGCCGCGAGGGGGTCGATCTTCATGCTTTTGTTCTTCGCCGGCTCGGCGAGGGGGCGATTGCGGAGGAGATTCTCGACGTTGTCGGCGAGGACGAGGACGGTATGCGGATCCTCGGGGATCGGCGCGCCGAGGCCATAAGCACCGGCCACGACCTGGCCATAGTTGCGACCGAGGCCGGAGCGGAGCGTGCTGAGGAAGTCCCTCGCTTCGGCCGTGCAATCGTCACGCTTGGCGCGGTAGCCGTCGTCGTCGGCGAGCTCGGTCATGTGGACGCGGTCGGCAGCGACGAGCGTTTCGGCGCGGGCGCGGAGATGAGCGCCGAATGCGGCAAGGACCATGGCCATCGTGAGGTCGGGGGGGACGCCATGGGGGAACAGAAGCTTTTCCAGGACGGGCGCGGTCTCGGGGCCGTGGATGTCGAAGGCCGCGACCACGTTGTTCGTGATCGCGAGACGGTCGGAGACCATGCGGGAGGCTTTGGCGTCACTCATGGGTTTGTTGGTAGACCAACGCGGGACGGCTGAGAAGGGGGTTCCGGAGGGTTCGGGGGTGGGCGTTTCAGGTTGAAGAGGGGGCTCCGGGGACGAACAGAGCGCGGCGATCGGGCGCGCGGAGGGGGGCGGGGGCGGCGGGAAGCGAAGTGGAGCGGGGCGGCGGACGGGGGAGGAAGGCGGGATCGGGGCTCGGTGGGCGCGCGGCGCGGCGGGGGAGGCGGGGCGGGGGGTGGGGGGGGGGGGGGCGGTCCGGGGGCGGGGGCG
>JANMGF010000242.1:0-3999 GCA_031374535.1 Polyangium sp. (in: bacteria) | reverse complement strand
CGCCCCCGCCGGCCCCGAACAAGCTCACGCAATGGCAGGTCCCGGACGGCAACAAGGGCAATTACTTCGCGCCCGCGGGGACGACCCCGCCCGAGCTCGGCATCGGCGTCAAGGGCACGAAGAAGGACGGCAGCGTCGTCGACAAGATCTTCATCGAGTACGATATCCCCGGCGGCACTCCGTACCTGAAGACCACCTCCGCGGCGATCCTCGACGACTGGAGCGTGAAGGGAAGTCCCCAGGACACCCCGGGCGGCGGAACCCAGTATTACATGGGCGACAACAGCCGGATCGTCCCTCCGAAGAAGGCGTCCTGATCTCCCATGACGACCTTGCCGCTCGGCAATCGCAAGGACTTCTTCGATTGCCTCGAACAGACACGTATCGAGGCCGAAGCGCTCGCCGCGCGTGTCCCGGGTTTCCCGCCGTATCGCTCCATCGCGGCCCAGCTCGCCGCCATGCAATCGATGACCGCGAACGGCCGCACGCCCACCGAGGACGAGCGCGATTCGATCACGATTGGCCTCCTCGCCGTGCGCGAGCTCGAGCCGACGGACGATCCGGTCCTGGGTGATTTCATCGACCGCCTGCACGAGCTCAACGGATATTTCAGGGAATGGCCACCCAACTAGCCGGAAGCCACCGCTACCAGCATCGATTGCTCACCGCTCCCGTGCCGAGCGAGGCCCGCGTGCGTCTCTGCCGGCTCGCGCCGTCCGGTCAGCGCTTCGCTTTCGTCCGCGAGGACGGCGGCGACGGCCAGACGGGCATCTGGGTCGGCGACCTCTCGAATGCGCTCTCCGCCCGCCTCCTCGTGCCTTTCAAACCGAACCGCGTCGAGGATCTGGTCATTTCGCCCGACGGCTCGCAGGTCGCGTACCGCGTCGCGCCCCTGCTCGGCGCCCGCGGCACGGTTGGCTGGGCGAGCCTCGATTCACCCGGCGAGATCCGGCGCGTGGACGGGACGGGGTTTGGCTGGACACCCGGCGGCAAGGCGATCCTCGTCGCCGATCCGTATCGCAAAGCGCTCCTTCGTTATGCCCTCGACGAGGCCCAGCCGCGCGAGCTCGGCCCCTTCGAGGACGACGCCGATCCCTCGTTCCCCGCGCAGATCGCGGTCTCGCCCGACGGCGCGCACATCGCCTACACGGCCGGGCGCGACGGGGAAGAGATCTCCGAGGTCTGGATCGTCAAGCGTGACAAGGGCGCGGTCGTCGTCTCGATGCTCACGGAGATCCCGGGCGCCTCCGTGCACGTCCTGCCTTTCTGGTCGGCCAAGGGCGCGACGCTCGGCCTCTTCTGCGTGCACGAGGAGCAGGAGAGGACCGCGCTCATCGTCATTCCGCGGCTCGAGGGCGAAGGGCACGTTCTTTACGAGAGCAGCCTCATGGACCCGCCGAGGACCCCCACATTCACCCCCGGCGCCCGCTACATTGCCCTTTTCCGCCGGGAAAAGCGGGGCGACGAGGACCAGGAGGGCCCGAGCCGCCTCGTCCTGCTCGACGTCAAGCGCGAGACCTTCGTCGCGATGTCCGAGCCGGACGAGGTCCGTGGCACGCCGCACTTCCTGGCCGACCGTATGCTTGCCGTGGATGGCGAGGACCTCGCGCATACGTTCATCTTCGACGAATCGTTGTAACGTTGGTGCTAGACTCGGCCCCAGCAAGGAAGAGCTCGACATGGCGCTCGACGATCCGGATCTCCCGACCCAAGGCGTCTTCCCGAACGAGGAAGAGCTGAAGGATTGCATCACCGTCACGGTCCGGCAGCCCCGCTCGGATCTCGATTTCAGCATTCTCCTGCCCGACGGCTGGTACCAGCAGCCGGCGCCGGTCGAAAAAATCGATTTTTCCAAGGAGTCCGAGTTCATCCCGCTCGTGGTCTTCAGCCCCGCGAAGGAGATACTCCCGCCGATCCTCTTCATGGTCGGCGTCCGCCCCGCGCCAAAACAAGGCAACGTGGCGGAATGGCTCGAGCGGCAATGTTACCTGCAGCAGCTCGCGCTCCTGCGCATGAAGCTGAACAAGTTCCCCTTTGGTTTTGCGGCCGACGCGGTCGCGATCCAGGCGAGCGATTTCGGCAAGCTCAAGGTGCGCATCACGATGTTCGAGGATGGCAATCGGCTCTTCGCGCTCATCGGAGTGGCGCCGCTCGACATCTGGGATGCGTGGGTCACTCCGCTCGGCCTTTGCGTCAATACCTTCGAGCTGCTCGAGCCGAAGGGGCAGAGCGCACCGCTCGCGCCGAAGTATTCGGACGGCGAGGGTGGCACCGAGCCTCAGGGCACGTAACCCTCTGGGCACGTACCCCTCTGGGCACGTACCCCGGAGGGCACGTACCCCGGAGGGCGCCGCCGGGGATGGCCCGGTGCGTCGGGCACGGAATGGTCATTGCCCCCGACCTTTCGCTGTGGAAGAGTGATCTTCCATCATTTTCGAGGGGAGTAGCCATGTCGATGCAGCGGAACCCGAACTTTTTTTGCCAGGCGTGTCGCATGCAGGTGCAGCTCGTCCCCCACGGCGAGCATCAGTACCTGCACGACGGGCACTTGAAGGACTACGTCTTCGGCCATTGCGCCCGCTGCAACCGGGTGGGGCTCGTCGAGTACGAGCACGAACCCGACGCGGCCCCCGAGGAGCCGCGGCAGCTCTGGCCCTCGGTGCTCCGCCCCATCGATTTCGAGCTGCCGACGCGCGTGATGGAGGCGTACCAGGAGACGCTCCGTTGCGAGGCGGCCGGCGCGTGGATGGCGACGGCCGTCATGGCCCGGCGCACGCTCGAGGTCGTGGTGCGCGAGTTCGCGCCGGATCACGAGCGTTTCCTCGACGGCCTACGCGCCCTATTCACGAAGGGCCTCATCAGCGAGGAGCTTTGCCTCTGGGGCGAGGAGCTGCGTTTCCTCGGCGACGTCGGCGTCCTGCCCACGGATCCGAAAGCGTCGCACCAGGACGCCAAGGAGGCGCTCGAGTTTCTCGCGGCCCTGCTCGAGACGCTTTACCACCTGCGCGAAAAATTCCGGCGTATGCAGGCGCGGCGCCAGCGAGGCCGGCTCGGGGCGGATATCCCCGAGCGGCCTTCCTGAAGCCCCTCCCCGCCTCCGTCAGAGCTCGATCATCGAGGCATCGAGCACGTCGTTTTTCGGATCCGTGGCCACGGTCTTGCTCGCCGGCGGCGCCGTGCCCTTCTCGGCCCATTCCACCAGCGAATCGAACGCCCGCTCCGCGTAGGGCTGCAGGAGCGTGAAGGAATCCGCGGCGCCCTCCTCGGCCGGCGTGCCGTCGAAATCGAAATCGAGCACCCCGTCCGAATGCAGGTCCACGTGGCCGCCGCCGGCGACGACGTAGAGCCGGTAGAGGTCCGCATTGCCGTACTTGGCGACGGCATCCCGATACGCCTCCGCGTTCGAGATCACCCCGAGCAGCCCGTCCGCATCGCCGTGCACGCTCACGAGCGGCGCGGAGAACTCGCCAGTGTTCGCGTTTTTCAAGGCAAACGATACGCTCTCGGGCGTCCACCCCGCGTCCGCGGCCGAGGCGAGGAAGGCGTAGAACCCAGGCGGATCCATGTCATTCGCCGGGAAGCAGCTGTACGCCGCGCTCTCTGCGAGATCGTGGCCGAAGAGCTCGGCGCGGAAATAATACGCCGTGAAGTTGTAGTACCCGATTCCCTTGAACGCCGGAAGCTGCGCCTTCAGCGCGTCGAATGCCGTGTTGTATGCGCTCCAGATCGTCGCCGACGGCGCGCCGAAACCGGCCGCGATCATGGCGTCCTCTGCGCCCGAGAAGGGCGGCGTCTCCGCGAAGGCGGCCGGCGTCGACAACGTCGCCGGATCGTAGGCCCACTTCATCGTGAGCGCCGCGCGCTCGTTCGAGCTCACGAGGTGGTTTGCCGCGGCATACTCGGCGGGCGACACCATTCCGTTCGTGTCCGCGTCGAGCACCCGCGCGTCGGGCCAGTACGCGGACACGCGTCGGTCGAGCTCGGCGCCTCCGCGGTCGA
>JANMGF010000178.1:0-1768 GCA_031374535.1 Polyangium sp. (in: bacteria) | reverse complement strand
CGAGGGGCCCGGGGGACGACGAATCGGTCCAGATGATCAACTTCGCGAGCAGCGGAGGCGTCGACGACTGGCAGATCAATTTCCTCGATCATTCGGGCCCGACCGTGTTCACCACGCACCCGACCGGCACGCTGCATTGCGATTTCGCCATGCGGACGCGATTGACGCCGTGGTGATGAATCCAGCGGTCCCATGCTCTCCAAGAAGAAAGTCACACCTCCGCAGGAAATAGGCCGACAGGTCGGCATTGCCATGCGCATCGTCGTGAACAGAAAGGAGCCATGGAATGTAGAACTCGCCGCCTATTTCAATAATATGATTCTTTCCGGCAAAGGGTGGGTTGCCCACGAAAGCATCGACGTAAGCGGGACGCTCGCCCGTCATGGGGTCCGGCCTCCCCGGCCCAAACACCTCCGGAAACTCGATCGCCGCGCGTGATTGACCACGTCCTCGTGCGCGCTCGCAATGACCGAAAGCCGCCCCTCCCGCGTCCACGCCGCCACCACGTGATCCGCGAGATACCGACATGCAGCCACCAAAAACGCCCCCGACCCCACCGCCGGGTCGCAGACCACCAGGTTCAGGAGCGTCTCCGAGCTCGGCGCCTCGCCCATCGCCTTGATCAGCGGCTCCAGCGTCCTCGCCACGATCGGCTCCGTCAGCTCGCGCGGCGTGTAATGGCTGCTCGTCCGCCGACGCTCGGGCCCCGGCTGGATCACCAGCGTCCCCGCGCTCGCCCGCTCCGGATTGCGAGCTTGTCGATTTCGGGCGAGACTTCCCAGACGAGCATCGCATACGGTCGCCCGGCCTGCGCCGCAGGCGTGCTGTCGGCGGCGGAGGTCGCATCCTCGCGGGGCTTGTTCCACTTGAGCGCGCGCGTGGGGCGGAGGAGCTGCTTGCCCTCGACAACGTAGAGAGAGAGGTCCTTCGGGAGGGCGTCGACGAGGACAGGGACGGAGACGACGAGCCCCTCGGAGGGCTGCGCCATGCCGATCCATTGCTCGTGGAATCGTTTGTCGGCGTCGGTCATGGGAGGCTCAGGGGGCCTTGGCGGAGGGCGGGAAGCGGTAGACGAGGGGGCTTTGGGCGGGGAGGCGGAGATCGTCGAGGTGTTCGGGATCGAGGCGCCAGTTTTTCTCCACGAGGTCGAATACCTGGTCGTGATACCTCCACAGCCAGGTCACGGTGCGCGCGGAGCGGTCGAGCTCGCTCGCGGCTTCGAGCCGCCGCAGCACGAGCCGGCGATGGTCTCTGAAGAACTGGAAGTAATCTGAGAGCTCGCCGCACTCCGTATGGGACGCCCAGAGGTAATCAACGAACCAGAGGCCGTCCGCGTCCTGCCGCAGGAGGTCGCGCATGTACCCGAGCTCGTCCATGGGGTCATGGTGCTGCGCTCGGAGAGCAGGGTTCTGTTCTATCTCTCGGAGCAGGCGGGGATCCATGATCACCCGTGGGACACCGGCAACCTCATCGCGAAGGCGCTCGGCATCTGCGACACCCTGGCCAATGACGAGGCCCGCCTGCGCAGCGCCATTTCCAAGGGTGATCGCGCCACGGACGAGCACGCCAAGGGGGAAAAGCCCCGACTGTAGGTGGACCAGCTTGAGCGCCACCCGAAATGGGAGCATGCCTTCGGGCTTGATCGGGGCGACATACAGCGCGTGATGCCCCGTGAGGGAGAGCTGACTCTCATAATGCTTCCTGAGGTCGGCGTCGTCTCCCAGGTACTCCTGCACCAGGGTGAGCGCCGCGCGGGCGCGCCCTTCCG
>JANMGF010000175.1:0-8309 GCA_031374535.1 Polyangium sp. (in: bacteria) | reverse complement strand
CACGAACGCCGTCTGCATCGATTAGCAGGCGTTCTCAGGCCGCCTTTTTCTCCACCACCGCGGACGGCGTGAACTCGACCTTGACCCAGCCGGGCAAACGACGATCGAACGCCTTGTAGGCGTCGATCACCGAGAGGAGCGGCTCGCGGTTCGTCAGGATCCGGGTGGGATCGACGACGCCGCTCGCGACGAGGTCGAGGAGCTTCGGGATGTAGCGGCGATGCGGGCAATTGCCCATGTTGACGGTGAGGTTCCGCATCATGGCCATTCCGATCGGGAATGATTTCATCTGCGGCGGGTAGACGCCGATGATCGAGAGCGTCCCGGCCTTGGCGAGCCCAAGGACCGCCCACGTGAGCGCCTGGGACGGGGCGTCGCCGGGGTGCCAGTTGTCGCCGTCCTCGTGGGTCTTCGGCGCCACGGATGCCACCTCCTCCTCGGCCTCCTTTTTCTCCTTGCGCCCGAGCCTCGCCGGCCCCTCGTGCGCCCGGTTCGCGTCGACGCCCACGGCGTCGATCGCTCGATCCACGCCAATGCCGTCGGTGAGGCGCTGAATCGTCTCCACCGGGTGCTCCTCGTTGTAATCGATCACCTCGGCGCCGAGAGAGCGGGCCATCTCGAGGCGGGACGGGATCGTGTCGACGGCGAGGATACGACCTGCGCCGAGGAGCCGCGCGCTCACGATTGCGAACAGGCCGACAGGGCCGCAGCCGAAGACGGCCACGGTATCGCCCGGCTTGATCTCCGCGATCTCGGCGCCGAAATAACTCGTCGGGAAGATGTCGGAGAGCAAGATCGCCTGATCGTCGTTCACGTGGTCGGGCACCTTGACGAGGCCCACGTTCGCGAAGGGGATCCGGGCGAATTCGGCCTGCAGGCCGTCGAACGGGCCGCTCTGGACGGGGCCGCCGAAAAACGTGGTGCCCGCTTGTTTGCCGTTCGGATTCGCCTTGTCGCATTGCGACTGGTAGCCGGCGCGGCAATACGAGCAGACGCCGCAGGCGATGGTCGAGGGGATGACGACGCGGTCGCCCTTCCGCAGGTTTCGCACGTCCTTGCCGATTTCCTCGACGATCCCGACCCCCTCGTGGCCGAGGATCGTGCCCGGCTTCATGCCCGACATGGTCCCGCGGACGAAGTGCAGGTCGGTCCCGCAAATCGCGCTCGCCGTCAGGCGCACGATCGCGTCCGTCCGGTCCTCGATCTTGGGCTCCGATACGTTGTCGAGCCGGACGTCCCCGATTCCGTGAAACACCACGGCTTTCATTGGGCGCTCCGTGATTCGGTCGGGAATTCCCCGCCCTGGTCCGGGTCCGGCTCGCCCGGGTGCCGCATCTCGGGGCCGGGCCGCGGTATCTCGGGATCGACGGGGATCTCGAAGCCGTGGTCGGGCGCCGGGCGCTCGGACGAGGGCGTATGCACGAGGACGGGCCCTACCACGTCATTGCGGTTGGTGGTACTCATGGGCAGGCTTTGAGGCTCGCCACGGCCCTTGTCCAGGGAGCCGGTCCCGCGTCCTTCGCCCGCCCGATGGGGCCGCCCGGGCGAAGGGCCCCTCCACGTTGCCTCGTGTTTCACGTCGTGAAACATGAAACACGGCCACGCTCCTCCGTGTTCGGATCGAAGGCCCGCACTGCCTCTTCCAGCGCGGCACCACGATGGCGCGTTCCTTGCTGACTGGGCTCCAGAAGCCATGTTCAAGGTCGAGACGTTTCACGATCCTGCCACCTACACCCTGACCTACGTCGTCCACGACCCGCAATCGAAGGACGCCGTCATCATCGATTCGGTGCTCGATTACGAGCCCCTCTCGTCCATGGTGCGCACCACCTCGGTGGAGAAGGTCGCCGCGTTCGTCGAAAAGGAGGGGTTACAGGTCCACTGGGCCCTCGAGACGCACGCCCATGCCGACCATTTGACGGCCGCGCGCTGGCTCGCGAGGCGATTCGACCTCCGGACCGCCATTGGCGAGCGCATCCAGGAGGTGCAGGCCACGTTCAAGCCCGTGTTCGACCTGCCGGCCATGTTTCGCACGGACGGCAGTCAATTCGACAAACTCCTCCACGACGGGGAAATCCTCGAGGCCGGCTCCCTGCGTATCGAGACCCTCGCGACGCCAGGCCACACGCCCGGCTGCGTCTCCTACCGGATCGAGGACGCGGTCTTCACCGGCGACGCCCTGTTCATCGAGGACTACGGCACCGGGCGCTGCGATTTCCCCAAGGGCTCGGCCGACGCGCTCTACACCTCGATCCACGAGAAACTCTACGCCCTGCCGGACGAGACACGGGTCTTCGTGGGCCACGATTATCAGCCCGGGGGCCGCGAAGTGCGCTCGTCGACCACGATCGGACGGTCGAAAGAGGCGAACGTCCAGCTCCGCGCCGCGACGACCCGCGCCGAGTTCGTGGCGCTGCGGAATGCCCGCGACGCAAAACTCGAGGCGCCGCGCCTCCTGTGGCAGAGCGTGCAGGTGAACATCGACGGCGGGCGCCTGCCGGCGGAGCACGACAATGGCATTCGTTACCTCCGCGTGCCCCTGAACCTCCGCAAGCCCATAAGCGACGACGGCACGCCCCGCGGCGCGCCGTGAAGCGAGGGGGCTGAAACACGTGTTGCAACGTGATACGTTGCGCGCGTGGCCCGCAAATCGACCGAAAAACCACACAAGGCGCTGATCGAGAGCGCCCTCGAGTCCGCCTCGGGGGCCTCGCTCGTCCTCGACGAGGAGCTGCGGATCGTCCTCGCCACGCCGGCGGCGGAGGAGCTCCTCGGGTTCGAGATCCCCATCGGCGTGTCGGCCCCGAAGCTCCTTTGCGGCGACAGCGCGAAACGTCCCGTGGCCGAGGCGCTCGCGGAGGGACGGCCCGTGCAGGCCATTCTGCCGCAACGCGGGCCCGGCGCGCGCCTGATTCGCGTGCGATCGCTCCCCGTCACCCGGGATTGTACGCGAATGGGGACATTGCTCCTCCTCGACGACGCGGGCGAGTCCTTCGAGGAAGGCGAGGTCCTGTTTCACGGCATGTGGACGAAGGACCCGGCCATGAAGGCCATGTTTCGCGTGCTCGAACGCGTGGCCTCGGACGACGTCACGGTGCTCGTGCGCGGCGAGACGGGCGCGGGCAAGGAACTCGTCGCGGCTGCCATTCACGCGCTCTCCGAGCGTCGCAAGGGGCCGTTTCGCGCCATCAATTGCGCGGCCTTGCCTGCCCATCTCCTCGAGAGCGAGCTCTTCGGGCATACGCGCGGCGCATTCACGGGCGCCGTCCGCGACACGCCCGGCCATGTCCAGCTCTCCCACCACGGCACGTTGTTCCTCGACGAGATCGCGGAGATGCCGCTCGAGCTCCAGGCCAAGATGTTACGCGTGGTCGAGACCCACACGGTCATCCCCGTGGGCGCGCGGGATGCCATTCCCGTCGACGTCCGTATCGTGTCGGCCACGCACCGCGCCTTGCGAAAAGAGGTCGAGGCTGGCCGCTTTCGCGCCGACCTCATGTATCGCCTGCGGGTGATCCCGGTCTTCATTCCGGCTCTCCGCGAGAGGCCCGGCGATATCCCGCTCCTCGTCGAAAAACTCGTCGCGAGCCGGAACGAGACCAGCCGGCGGCGGGTCGACCGCGTGGCCCCCGCGGCCCTGGCCATTCTCCAGCGATATGCCTGGCCGGGCAACGTGCGCGAGCTGAAGAACGTGCTCGCCTATGCGTTTGCCATGGGCGACGGCCCGACCCTCGTGCCCGCGGATCTGCCGCCGGAGCTGCTCGATCCGAACGTCTTCGGCGCCGAGCAGGTCTCGTCGTCCCCGCCCGCGCAGGCGCAGAGCCCCGAGGCGCGGCGCATTCTCGAGGTGCTGAGCCGCACGGGGGGCAACCGCCAGCGCGCGGCGCAGATCCTCGGCATGAGCCGCGTGACCTTGTGGCGCCGCATGCGTGAGCTCGGCATGGCCACGGACGGCTGAGCCCGCGCGTTGCAACGTCTGTTGCAGCGTGTTTCATAACGTTTCACGCCTCGCGCTCGAACGCGCGGAACGTGGTCGTTCCTCGCGGTCCTCGCGCGAAACGCGGCTCGGCACCCGCCTTGCAAACCCTCGGGCCGCGCGCCTCGGGGCGGCCCGGCGCCGTCATCCACGCGCAGGCAGGAGAACGCACCATGGCCACGTTGTTCGAGAGGTCCACCCAGAACCCCGCCGGTCATCGCGACATTCGGCCGATCGATATCGCCGAGGCGCGTATCCACGAGCGGCTCGTCGACGTCCGCGAGCCGGACGAGCTTGGGGCGGAGCTCGGGCATGTGGCCGGGGTCGAAAACATCCCCTTCTCCACCGTGCTGCAAGTTGCCTCCTCGCGTTTCGGGAAAGACGAACCCGTCGTCCTCGTCTGCCGTTCGGGCCGACGCTCGGGCCAGGCGGCCGAAGCCCTCACGGCCGCGGGGTATTCGTGTATCATGAACATGGCGGGAGGCATGATCGCCTGGAACGAGGCGCGCCTTCCGGTCCAGCGCTGAAGGAGATCGCGATGCTCGCAATCGGCGCCGCGCTCGCGCTCGTCATTGGTGTGCTCCTCGGTATGCTCGGGGGTGGGGGAGCCATTCTCACGTTGCCCATGCTCGTGTACGTGCTGGGCATCGAGCCGCGGGCGGCCATTGCCACGTCGCTCCTGGTGGTGGGCGTGACCGCGCTCGTCGGTCTGGTGGTCCACGCGCGTGGAGGAAACGTTCGTTTTCGTGTCGGCGCGCTCTTCGGCGCGGGGGCGATGACCGGCGCTTTCGCAGGCGGGCGGCTCGCATACCTCGTTCCCGAGCAGATCCTCCTCGTTCTTTTTGGCGCGATGATGGTGGTGGCGTCCATCGCCATGCTCCGCGGGCGCACCGCGGTCGCCTCGTCGTCGCGGGAGCTTCGTGTGGAGCGCGCGCTTTTGCTGGGCGGCGCCGTGGGGGTCTTTTCGGGCCTCGTCGGCGCGGGGGGCGGCTTTCTCATCGTCCCGGCGCTCGTGATTTTCGGGGGCCTCGCCATGCGCGAGGCCATTGCGACCTCGCTTTTCGTGATCACGCTCCAGTCGTTGGCAGGATTTGCCGGGCACGCGGCGCACGTGGACCTCGATCCCGTGCTCATTGCCCTCATTACATCGTTCACCGTCGCGGGGAGCCTGGTCGGCGCCCTCCTGGGCAAACGAGTATCGCCGGACGTCCTGCGACGCGGCTTTGCGTGGCTCGTCGTCGGGATGGGGCTCTTCATGCTCTGCAAGCAGCTCCCCGTGCCCGTGGTGATTGCCGCCGCCGTCGTCGCGCTCGTCGCAATCGTGAGGCCGTGGGCGCGCGCTCCTCGTCCACTCGCTGAAACAACATGAAACATCGTTGAAACGTCGCTGGGCGCATGGGACTCGCTACGCCCCGTTTTGTGGCGCACGCGTCTGATCCTTGGGCGTGAGGAGCGTTGGCACCTTGTTTGCCTGTGCCCAGCATGACAACGTGTTTGGGGAGGCGCGCGCGTCGTCGTGTCTTCCAGACCAAACACCCCTGGAGAGGAACCAAGAGCCATGATCACGCCCGCAGTGCCCTCGTCGTCCTCGCGTTCGCCGCGATCCGAGCCCCCGGCCGCCCCTGATCTCGGGCGCGCGCGTGTCGTCATCATTGGCGGCGGAACGGCAGGGATCTCCGTGGCCGCGCGCCTCTCGCGCGCCGGGGTGGAAGGCGTCGCGATGATCGAGCCCTCCGACAAACACTATTACCAGCCGCTGTGGACGCTGGTCGGCGCCGGGATCGTCACCGCGGAGCAGACCGTGCGGGACGAGGCGAATTACATCCCCGAGGGCGTCCGCTGGATCAAGGACTTCGCGGAAGAGATCGATCCCATCACGCAAACGGTGCGCGTCCGCGGGGGTGGCAAGGTGGGCTACGACTTTCTGGTGGTCGCGCCGGGCATTCAGCTCGATTGGGACGCGATCCCCGGGCTCCGGGAGGCGCTCCGGACCGAGAGCGCTTCGAGCAATTACGATCTCGGCCTCGCGCCGAAGACGTGGCGCATGATCGAGTCGTTCCGGGGCGGGACGGCGCTCTTCACGCACCCGGCCGGCCCGATCAAGTGCGCGGGCGCGCCGCAGAAGATCATGTATCTCGCGTGTGATTATTTCAGGAAGACGGGTGTCCTCGATCGGTCGAATGTGATCTTCGGGTCGGCCGCAAAATCGATCTTCACGGTGCCCGAGTTTCGCGTGGTGCTGGAGAAGGTGATCGATCGTTATGGAATCGATGCCCGGTACGAGCGGAACCTCGTCGAGGTGAAACCCGACACGAAGGAGGCCGTCTTCGCGGTGCTCGGGGGCGCGGGCTCCGCGCGGGAGACGATTCGTTACGACATCCTGCACGCCGTGCCGCCGCAAAGCGCGCCCGATTTCATCAAGCGGAGCCCGATCGCCCACCAGGACGGGCCCCAGAAGGGCTGGGCCAAAGCGGACAAGTTCACGATGCAGAACCCGGAGTACCCGAACATCTTCGCGCTCGGCGACGCGTCGGAGCTACCGACCTCACGCACGGGCGCGGCCATCCGCAAGGAGGCGCCGGTCCTCGTGGAGAACCTGCTCGCCGTCATGCGCGGCAAGGAGCCCTCCGCGAAATACGACGGGTATGCGTCGTGTCCGCTCGTGACCTCGTACGATACGATGCTCCTCGCCGAGTTCGATTACACCGGCAAACCCACGCCGTCGATCCCGCTGATCGATACGCAAAAAGAGCGGCACGACATGTATCTGCTGAAGCGTTATGGTCTGCCGTGGATGTACTGGAACCTGATGTTGCGTGGCCTCTCGTGAGGCGTGGGCGTCCGGGCGTCCGGGGCACCGGGCAGGCGTGAGCGTGATGTCCTTGGTTCTGGCCGGCTTCGGTGGTAGGCATCGTTGGTGCTCATACGGATGCCTCGCGAACCCATGCCTCGCCTCTTGCGGTTTTTGCTGTTCCTCCTCGGCGGACTCGCCCTGATCGCGGGGGTCGGCTACGTCGCGTTGACGCGCACGACCCAGGCCTGGTTCGAATCGGATTTGCGTGCTCGGTCGTTGTTCGTCGTGACGGCGACCAAGCAAAGCCTCGCGCGGTACTGGGAGCGTGATCGAGCGGATCTCACGGGTCTGCTCGAGGACATCACCCGGGACGAACGTGTCATGGGGGCCGCGGCGTGTTCTCCGGACGGCGAACGCCTCGCAGCGACGGCTGCGTATCCCCGCGAGTTCGGGTGCCGATGGGTCCTCGAGCGCATGCAAGGAGACGCCATCGACACGAACCCGTGGACGAGGACGGAAGAACTCCCGGGCGGTCGCGTGCATCTCAGCGCGGTCCCCGTCGCGTCCGAAGGCAAACCGCTCGGCCGCGTGCTCCTGCTCCACGATCTGAGTTACCTGGAGCGGCGCGAGGCGACCACACGCAACATCCTCCTCGCGGTGTTTTTCGTGCTTTCGATCGGCGCCTCCCTCCTCACCATGGTGGCGGAGCGGCTGGCCTTTCGTGTATGGACGTCCGAACTGCGCCGCGCCTTGTCCGGACAAGGGACCGAGGCTTTCAAACCGCTCCTCGGGGACGTGCGTGCGCTCGCCCGGCGCCTCGCCAACGAGGGTGAGTACGAGGCGCGGGGCGGGCCCTGGAATCCAGAGCGGCTGCGCTCCACGCTCATGACCCATCTCGACGGAGAACGCGTCATCATCCTCGCGAATCGGGAGCCCTATATCCACGAAAAGACGAACGATGGCGTACGCGTGTTGCATCCTGCGAGCGGGCTCGTGACCGCGCTCGAGCCTGTCATGCGCGCGTGCTCGGGCGTATGGGTGGCGCACGGGAGCGGGAGCGCCGACAAGGAGACGGCGGACGCCCGCGGACACGTCAAGGTCCCGCCGGGCGAGGAGTCCTATGAAATCCGGCGCGTCTGGCTCAGCGAGGCGGAGGAAAATGGGTACTATTACGGTTTTTCGAACGAGGGGCTCTGGCCTCTTTGTCATGTGGCGCACACGCGCCCCATTTTTCGAGCGGAGGACTGGGAGCATTACGTCCGCGTGAACCGCAAGTTCGCGGACGCGGTTTGCGAGGAGGTCGACTCGGAGGATCCCATCATCCTGGTGCAGGATTACCATTACGCGCTCGCCCCCCGGATGATCCGCGCGCGCCTCCCCCGCGCGACCATCTTGACCTTCTGGCACATCCCCTGGCCCAACGCCGAACGTATCGGGATCTGCCCGTGGCGGGAGGAGATCATCTCGGGGCTCCTCGGATCGAGCATCATCGGGTTCCACACGCGCGGGCCCTGCTTCTCGCGGGGGTCCTTGGCGCGG
>JANMGF010000135.1:0-2385 GCA_031374535.1 Polyangium sp. (in: bacteria) | reverse complement strand
GGATGATGTCGCGCCGCGCGGAGTTCGCGAGCTCCTTCGCGTTCGGCAGGCTCTGGTACTGCATGCCGTACTCGATCGTCTTCTTGAACTCGGAGAGCGACTTCGGGAACTCGCCCTGGTTCCAGTACACGTACCCGAGCTTGTAGTGCGCGTAGCCCCAGACCTTGTTGTCCGGCGGCGGGTACTTCACGACCTCCTGGTACGACTGCTCCGCGAGCTGCCACTTGGAGGGATCACCCTGCGCCTCGTTGAAGAAGAGCTCGCCGAATGCGAGGTACGCGTTCGGGATGAACTTCGACTGCGGCCAGTTCTGGATCAGCTCGAAGTAGATCTTGCGCGCCTGATCGAGCTGGTTCGCCTGCTCGTACTCGTACGCGAGGTAGTAGAGCACCTCGTCCGTGCAGCCCGTGCTCTTCGACGGCTCCTGCGCGTTGCTGTTCTGGCACCACTTCGGGTAGCCGTTCTTCAGCAGCGAGTAGTACTTGATCGCCTGCTGCCGCGAGGCGACGAGGATCTTGTCGGCCTTCGCCGCCTCGTCGCGGAGCCCCTTCTCGGCCTTGGGATCCTTGCGCTTGGCCTCGTCGGCCTTGATGCTGTTCTCGGTCTTGTCGCGGAACGCGGCGGACTCGAGCTCGACGTAGCCCTCCGCGAGGCGCCGCATCAGCTTCGGCCGATCAGGCGCGTTCTTCGGCGTGTTCGTGAACAGGCTCTCGAGGCCCTGGATCTCGGTAATCAGGAGCTGGCGCGAGCGCGCTGCTAGCCTGTTGCGGCGCTCGTCGCGCTGCGCGGCGTTCATCGACGCCGTCGGATTGGTCGGCTTGAGCTGGTCGTCCCGCTTCTTCAGCTGAATGCCCTGCGGCGCCGACTTGAAGCTCATCGCCGGCTTCTTGCCTGCGCCCTGCTTCAGCGACCCGCCGGGGCATTGCGCCAGCGCGTCCTTCGCCTGCTGTGTGATGCACTCGTCGGCGGCCGACGCCGGGCCCGTCGCGACGGCGGCGGTGAAAAGGGCCGCTGCGCCCGTCGCTATACGGAGCTTCCGCAGCACACCCACGTTGGACTGCTTCATCGTCGTCATCTCCTCAACTGATAACTCGAAACCCGGAGGCGGCTTTGCCGCGTTCCCCCCGGGGCGGCGCATCACGGCGCCGCCCCCTTCGGCTTCCTCGCTACTTGCCGCACTTCGACGTGACGACCTGCCGGTAGAACCCGAGCTCGTCGCGCCAGTACTCGCCGTTGAACGGCCACAGAACGTGCTCGTCGTCCGGCTTGACGACACCAAAGACGAGCGCGTCTTCCTTCGAGAGCTGACCGCTGACGACCTCTTGATCGAGCTTGTTTCGCTCGGCGGCCGTGATGTCGATCAAGATCTTCGAGGCATCGCGGAGGTGCTCGTTGAGCTCGTCGAGGTAACGCTGGTAGCGCTCCCGCGCGAGGGTACCCGCGTTGCGCACCGCGAGATCACGCGCGAGCTGCAGCGCGTCCGTGACGTCACCACCCACCGGCGAAGTGCGGAACGCGGCGGGCGCCTTCTTGTAACGAGCATCCTCCTCGTCGAGGACACGCACGTACTCGAGGTTGCGGAGCAGCTGGCGATCCGACAGCGCGTTCTCGACGATCGGCTTGACCGTCGGCGACAGCGCTGCCTTGCCCGCGCGCACGTCCTTCAGGAAGTCGAAGAACTTGGTCTCCCCATCCTCGCCCTTGAAGCGATTGAGGATCGCCTCGAGCTCCTTCTTGACCGGCTCGTAACGCTTGCGCATGCGCGCCACGATCGTGGTCGCGTCCTCGTACTGGCAGATCGTGAACGAGATGACGGCCTTCAGGATGTCCGCCTCCGGATAGAAGGCGTTCGGGAAGTACGGCGACTCGATCGTGTGCATGTTGCCGAGCGCGTGCGGGTAGTCGCCGGCCATGAAGTAGGCCCATGACTGCTCGAAGAGCGCGTCGAGCCAGTATTCGCTGCCGACGTCCACGCGGTTCCAGTACTTGACGGCCGCGCTGAGCTTGTTGCCGTCGATCTTGGGCACGCTGTTGTCGTCGAGGCGGACCGACGCCGAGTAGTACGTGCGCGCCATCGAGAGGAACGCGAGATCGCGCATGCGGCTCTCGTCGTCGACGCCCTCCACGCCCTCGTCGAGCGCCTGCACGATGCGCTGGAACGACTTCACCGCGGGCACCGACTTGCGGAGCTGCACGTACGAGATGCCCGTGAAGAACTGGGCCTGCACGTAGTACTTGCTCTTCGCGTCGACCTTCTCGAAGAGGCCGATGGCCTCCTCGTAGTTGCGGTTGCGGTACTTGTACCGACCGAGCAGGTAGTTGAGCTGCCAGAAGAGATCACGCTGCTGCGGGTTGTTGAACCGCGCGACCTGCTCGCCCTTGTAC
>JANMGF010000120.1:0-13853 GCA_031374535.1 Polyangium sp. (in: bacteria) | reverse complement strand
GCCGTGAGGAGGAGCCCATGAAGAAAGAATCATTTCCGCAACCGGATTCGCGGGTCCGGACCGAGCTACTGTTAGGCAGCAATGGCTCAATTTATATCAACGTCGGTGACGTCCCTCCGGAGCGGCTCGCGGATCGGGCTATCTTCGTCGGCTACGCGCTGAAACCGCAGGAGGTCGCGCGGCGTGGGCGCGAGGGGCTCTTGTCGTGGGCGGCGAGCGCGCTGGTCGCCATTGGCAGCGATGGGCGGATCTACGTGGCCGAGGCCGAGCTTTCGGAGCCCAGCAAGCCCAAGCGACGCGTCTTTCGCGGCTTCGAGGCAAACGCCGAGGAGAAGGCGCGCATCGTGGGGGACCTGCATCGGATGGCGTTCAATCTAACCGTGGGCCTCGGTCCGCGCGAAGGTGAAGGCGAAGCCCGCAGCAAGAGCTGAATCCGCAATACTCAACCAGGTGGACGCGGCATTCCCACCGGCATCGCTCCCGCGGATGGCCCTTTCGGCGTTGCCTGTTTCCGTTGCCCTTCCGCCAGCAACGCCCGATAAACCTCCGACGTCCCGACGAGCTCCTCGTGTGTGCCCATCGCCGCGATCCGGCCCTTGTCGAGCACCACGTTGAACGTCGACCGCACGAGGTGCGGCGCGTGCGTCACCACGATCGTCGTTCGACCGGCCGAGAGCTCCACCACGCTTCGCAAAAGCTCCTCCGCCGTCGCCGCCGGCAGCCCCGCCTCCGGCTCGTCGAGCACCAGCACGCGCGCCTCACGGAGCAGCATCCGCGCCAGCATCAGGCGCCTTTGCTCGCCGCCCGAGAAGTTCGGCGGCACCTTGCGTACGTCCGTCGCGAGCCCGCGGCCCCCTCGCTCCTCCGCCAGATCGTCGAGCCGGACGCGCGCGAGCATGCCCTTCATCGTCGCCTCGTCCGGCACCTTCACGAGGCCAAGTCCGAGGTTCTGCGCGACGCTGCGCTCGAAGAGCACCGACGCCTGGCCGAGCACCGCGAAGAGGCGCGAGAGATCCCGCGGCAAGAGGCGCGTGAGATCGACGCCGCCGACCTGGATCTTGCCGCGCGTCGGATCGTCGAGCCGCAAAAGAAGGCGCACGAGCGTGGACTTGCCCGAGCCCGACGCGCCGCAGATCGCCACCACCGCGCCCGCGGGGATACGGAGCGAGACCTCGTCGAGCACGTCGTCCTTGGCACCCTCGGGCCGGTACCCGACGCCTTCGAGCACCACCTCGTCATGCGCGAGGGACGCGAGCGGGAGCGGATCGCGAGGCTCGGGCGGGTGCGGGGGCAAGGAGAGCAGATCACGGAGCGAAGAGAGCAAGGGCGCGCGCTCGAGCAGGCCAGCGCGAAGGCCGTCGAGCGCCTCGAAACGCGCGAGCAAGAGCGGCACGACGAGCAGGAGCTTCGCCACGTCGCCCGCCTCGTGCGCACGGCCCGAGAGGCGCAGCGCCACCAGGATCACGAGCGGCGACATCGCCGAAAGAACACTCTTGATCTGCCCCGACGCCGCGAGCGCAGCGGCAAAACTCCGGCGCGCGTCGGCCGCGCGATGGGCCGCGCCGGAGACCTCCATCAAGGCCGCTTGCCGCGCCCCGAGCAGGCGTAACTCCTCGGTGCCCGCCAGCATCTCGCCGAGCGCGCCGAAGACGGCCGTGTCCGATCGCTGCATGGCCTGCATCCGCTCCCCCACGCGGCGCGACGCACGATCCGAGAGCAAACGCGAGAGCACGAAGAGCATCGCCGTCCCGAGCAGCACGGCCGAAGCGCCGCCCGACGCGAGCTCGAAGGCGAGCACGAGGAGCGTGACCGTCGCTTGGGGCAGGCCCGTGAGCACCGCGACCGCGAAGTCCGAGACGGCGGCCGCGTCGCGCGCGATGACGAGCTTGACGGCCTCGAAACCACGCACGGAGGGCGCCTTCACGCCCGGCGGCGCAGGCGGTCCACCTTTCGGGGCGAGCGCGCGCGCGCCGGCCGCGTCCACCGCGCGTGGCGAGGCAGAGAGCGCGGAACGAACGAGCTCGATCCGGAGCGCAGCCGTGAGCTCGGCGGCGAGCTCGGAGCCCGCGCGGCTCTGCGCCATCGTGATGCCCACGGTGATCGTGGTCGCGAGGAGCGTCGCGGCGATGACGACCCACGGGCTCGCGCCCGACAGGAGCCGCGCGTAGAGGCCCGCGATCCCGGGGCTCGCCTGTGCAGGGCGATAGAGGATCACGCCGATCGCCACGCCCACGAGGCCCGGCAGGACGCCGGCCATCGCGCCCGCGAGCGCGGCGATGCCCGCCACGAGGACGAAACCAAGGAGCGGGCCTCCGCGCAAGGAGCGACGGACGACGCCGAGGATCACCCAGAGATCACGCACGCCGCGCGGATGCTACCCGAAGAACGGCGGGCCGTTGCAAGCGGCGCGCTTTCGTTGGACCCTAGGCTCCGGTGCGAAGAGAGCAAACCGGAGCCCTCGTCGTCACGCTCCTCGCGTGCGCGACGTTCGTCGCATGCAGGAGCGAGCCCGCGCCCCCGCCCGCGCCGCCCCCGGCCTCGTCGGTGTTTTCGGCCGAGGTCGCCGCGCGCCTGCCGCTCGCCGAGCTCGAGGACGGCGGCGCGCCCGTCGCGAAGGTGCCCGTGCCCGGCGTGCTCGCAGAGATCGTCGCCGCCACGCCGAAGCCCTCGGCGACGCCGACGGGGCCCGACGGAGGGACGCGGGTCGGCACGGAGACGGGCGTCCCCGACGATTCACGAAAGGGCCCGAGCGAGCCCGACGGCGGCGTCGATGCCTCCGCGCGCACGAAAGGCACGGGCAAACGAATCAAGATCGCGGAGGGCAGCCTCGACGTGAGCGAGGGAATCCCTTCGCCCGCCGTCGAACGCGCCGCGCGCGCGCAACTTTATTATCCGCTCGTCCAACGGTGCCGCGGCCCGGATGGGCAGATCCTGCCGCCCGACACGGTCGTGCTCCGCTTCAGAATCGACGTGGACGGGTACATCGTGCCCGCGTCGATCAGCGCCATCGCCGAGGATTCACGGTACGAGGCCGCGGCAAACTGCATGCAACGCGAGCTGTCGGCCGCGGCGTTCCGGGCGCCCGCGGCCGCCCGCGGCGTGGCCACGATCGTGAACGCCACCGTTCCGTCCGTCGATTGAGCGCCAAACCGCGGCTCGTCGTCCTCACGCCTCGGGTTCGGGTTGCACGAGCGACGAGGCAGGCGCAGCCTGGCTACCGTGCCTCGGAGCGAGGAACAGACCGGGGAGCGAGGAACGTGCCCTATTTTCGTGCGCCCCATCGCTTCTCCAATCCACTTGCGTGGTCTTTGCAAGGCTTTGCTTTCGTCCGGGAAATACCGGGATGGAGTATAAGAGGCCGAGAGCCGCCGCGATGACCGAGGACCTGAGCGACCCGTCCCAGACCCTGGTGATCATCGGCAACGGGATGGTCGGCTGGAAGCTCTGCCAGCGAATGGTGGAGTACGGCGCGAACGACGAGATCCGCATCATCGTGTTCGGCGACGAACCACACCCCGCCTACGATCGCGTGCACCTCACGGAGTACTTCGCAGGCCGCCCCCCCTCGACGTTCTCGCTCGCGCCGACGACCTGGTACGAGCACAGCGGTATCGAGCTTTTCACGGACGATCCGATCGTGGAGGTCGACCGGGAGCAGAGCGTCGTGCGCTCGCGATCCGGGCGCACGGTCGAGTACAACCGCCTCGTCTTCGCCACGGGATCACGGCCGTTCGTGCCGCCGATCGAGGGCAGCGATCTCGCGGGCGTCTTCGTGTACCGCACGCTCGACGACGTCTGCGACATCGAGGAGTACGCGTGTGATCCGGCCACGCTGAAGAGCGCGGCGGTGATCGGCGGGGGGCTGCTCGGGCTGGAAGCCGCGAAGGCGGTGTTCGACCTCGAGCTCGACGTGCACGTCGTGGAGGTCTCGCCGTGGCTGATGCCGCGGCAGCTCGACGCCGAGGGCGGGGCGGTCCTGCGCGACAAGGTCGAGCGGATGGGCGTGAAGATCCGGTGCGGGAAGAAGCTCCTCCGGATCGAGGAGGTCTCGCTCGCGCCGTCCGGCGGATCGTACCGGATCGCGGCGAACCAGCCCCCCGCGGACGAGGCCCGGCCGACGACGGGGCTCCGGCTGCGCTTCGACGACGGCGAGACGCTCATCGTGGGCCTCGTGATCTTCGCGGCCGGCGTGCGTCCGCGCGGCGAGCTGGCGAAGGCCGCGGGGCTGCAAACGGCGGGCAACGGCGGGATCGTCGTCGACGACACGTTGCAGGCGATCGACAGGACGAGCCGCAAGCCGGACGAGCAGATCTTCGCGATCGGCGAGTGCGCGTCGCACCAGGGCACGACCTACGGACTCGTCCTGCCGGGCTACCAGATGGTCGACGTGCTCGCGGTGAACCTGCTCGGCGGCGAGCGGAAGTTCGAGGGCGCGGACACGTCGGCGAAGCTCAAGTTGATGGGCGTGACGGTGGCGGCGCTCGGCGAGCACGAAGGCGATCAAAGGCTCGGGGGCACCGCGGTGGTGTTCAACGGGGGCGGGGTCTACCGCAAGCTCGTGATCCGCAACGGGCGGCTCATCGGCGCGGTGACCGTGGGCGAGTGGGAGAACCTCGACCGGATCCGCGAGCTCCTGAAGTCGCCGCTGCCGATGTCGTTCTGGGACATGCGCAGGTTCCGCGGCACGGGCAACCTGTGGCCGAAGTCGGAGTCCTCGCCCGTCGCAGAGTGGCCGCCCGCGGCGATCGTCTGCGGCTGTTTGCAGGTGACGCGTGGCGCGCTTTCGCTGGCGATCGCAGGCGGCTGCCAGAGCCTGGAGGACCTCGGGACACGCACGAGCGCAGGCACGCTCTGCGGCTCGTGCAAGCCGCTCCTCTCGGAGATGCTCGGCCTCGACGGGCCGGTGTCCGTCTTCGAACCGATGCCCCCGTCCTGGCGCGAAGGGCCGCGGAGCGTGCGGCGCGGGGACGGGGGGCCACGATCCCGTCGCGGGGAGGGGCCGCGGAGCGTGCGGCGCGGGGATCTCACGCCCTCGTCACAGCTCGATTCGTCGCAACGCACGCCGAGCGTCGTGCCGTCGTCGACGCTCATCGACGAGGCGCCGTGCTCGCGTCGGGACGGGGTTCCTTCGTCGCTCGAGACCCTCGCGCCCCCCTCACGGCGCGTCTCGATCACCATCACCGATCGTCCGCCGGAGCTCCCGGGGGCGCTCGCGCGAGTCTTCTCGCCCGTGATGCCCGCGCCGGTGGACGACGACGCGGACATCGAGCCGGGGCCGATGTCCGTGCGGGGCCAGATGATCCGATCGCGTGACGACGACGACGCGGGCCCGGTCTCGATGCGCAGCGGGACGTTCTCCACGCGGACGAGCGTGGACATGCCGCCCCCGAGCACGTTGCGCTCGTCGATCCCGCCGCCTCCGTTGCCCGCGGCGGTCCGGGCGGATGTGTACTTCCAGGCTCGAGCGTACGCGGAAGAGGCGCCTGCCGCGCGGCGTGGCGTCGCGCTCGCCGCGTCGATGTCGGAGGCCGGCACGGAGCTTTCGCTCCCGGGCGAGGACACGCTCGTGGAGACCGAGCCCCCGCGCGAGGACGCGCCGACGCCGCCGACCGGGATCGAGATCGCGCCGCGATCGGGGCGAGCGTCGCGCGCGCCGGTCCTCGCGGGGGAAGCGACGCCGACGCCGCCGACCGGCGTGGCGGTCGTCGTCCCGCGCACGCCGCGCCAGACCGCAGAGACGCCGCCCGCAGGCATCGCGCTCATCGGGCTCGGCGGCGAGGCGCTTCCGCCCGTGGAGACGAAGACGCCTGCCACGGGCCTCGTGCTTGGCCTCGCCTCGTCCCAGCGCGCCGTCGAGGGCCCCATCCGGCGAACGACCCCGCCGGCCGGCTCGGTGCGTGTCGCGTCCATCCCGCCCCCATCGTCCTCGCGCCTCGATCTGCTCCTCGCGCTCGCCACCGAGGCGCCCACGTCCTCCGTGCCCCCGACGTCGCGTCCTGTCTCCAGCGGCACGATCCTCCCGCCCTCGACGCGCGTGGCCATCGTCGCGGCCGACTTCGATACGCTCCCCAAGATCGAGCCCTTGCCGCCGATCGAATCGCCCTACTTCGCGGCCTCGGACGATCCTCCCTCCTCGGCGAAGCGTCTCTCCGCGGCCTCGGACGAGTTTTCCGAGCGGAAGGAGAGCTCCTCGGCCTCGATGTCCCGCGTCTCGCTGATCTCGATGGTCGACGAGTCCGAGATCGCCGACATGCTTTCGTTCCCGCGCGACTCGTTCCTGCCCGGGCTCCCGGGGGACAGGGCGCCGATGTCGCGGCGGAGCTGGGTGCCGCCGAGGCGCCTCAGCATCTCTCCGGACATGCTCCACGCCTCGGCCATCGGTGCGCCCCGCACCTCGATGGTGCCTCCGATCCAGGCTCCTCCGGAGCGCGGTCGCAAGATTCTCCTCGTTGCGAGCGTCATGGCCATATCCTCGGTCCTGGTGCTGGCCCTCGCCCCCTCGATCCCACCCTCCCGCTCGATACACCGCATGTTCTTCGACACGTTTTTGCGTGTCGGGGTCGCCAAGCAAGCCACTGGCTTCGCGCTGGTCGCGCTCTGCGTGCTCAGCCTGGGGGTCTCGCTCCGCAAGCGGTGGAAGCGCTTCCGGACTTCGGACGTGCCGGTCTTTCGCGCGGTCCACGCGGCCCTCGGCGCGGCGTCGATGCTCTTGTTTTTCCTGCACACCGGGCTCTCGGCGGGGAGCCGGATCAACTTCGTCCTGACCGTCGACTTCGTCGCCGTGATGGTGCTCGGCGCGCTCGCGGGGACCGTGTTCGCCGTGAGCTCGCGCTGGAGCCCGGTGGCGGCGCGGGATCGACGCCTCCGCGTTTCCTTCGTGCACCTCCTCTTGACCTGGCCCTTACCGATCCTCATCGCCCTCCATGTGCTTGCCGTGTACTACTACTGAGAGGCGGGCCTGCTCATGAGCACGCGTACCTCGCTATTGGCTTGGCTCCTCCTCACGGGCCTCGTGGGTGGCTTCGGCGCCTTCCGGCTGATGTCGCGCGACCAGACGTTGTATTTGCCCGGGAAGACCTCGAGCGGGCACCATCAAATCGAAATGGCCTGCGCGTCGTGCCATACGCCGTTCGGCGGGGTCAAAGACGACGGTTGCCTCGATTGCCACGGCGAACAACGCTCTCTGGCCGACTCGCACCCCGCGTCGAAGTTCAACGATCCCCGGAACGCCGAGGGCCTCGAGAAGATCGACGCGCGGCGCTGCGTGACCTGCCACGGCGAGCACTGGCCCGAGGGCACGCACCCGGAGGGCTACACGTTGCCCGTGGATTTCTGCGTCGAGTGCCACGCCAACGTGGGCACCGAGCGGCCGAGCCACGCGGGGATGGCGTTCACGACGTGCAGCGACGCGGGTTGCCACAACTACCACGACAACCGCGGGCTCTGGGAAGATTACCTGAAGAAGCACCTCGGCGAGCCCGTCGTGCTGGCCTCCGCGAAGGTCTTGCCGCGCGGGGTGGCGATGGTCGCAGCGGGGCCGAAATCTCTCGCGGCGAAGGATCAGGACGCGCCACGCACGGTGGCGTTCGCGGCGGCGCTGGTCTCCGAGTGGGAGGCGTCGGCGCACGCGCGCGCGGGGATCAACTGCACCGGTTGTCACGGCGGTTCGCAGGGCCTCCCGTGGGTGAACAAACCGCCGCTCACGATGTGCGCGGGTTGCCACGCGGAACAAAACAAGGGGTTTGTCGCGGGAAAGCACGGAATGCGCGCCAAGGTGGGCCTCGGCCCCATGACGCCCGGCGCCGCGCGTCTTCCCATGCGGGCCGAGGCCAAGGATCTCGAGGTCGGCTGCGAGAGCTGTCACGGCGGGCACTCGGTCGACGCGCGCAAGGCCGCGGTGGACTCGTGCCTTGGCTGCCATGACGACGAGCACAGCCGGTCCTACCAGCGGTCGCCGCACTTCAAGCTGTGGGAGGCCGAGATAAACCGCACGGCTCCGGCCGGGACGGGTGTATCGTGTGCAACGTGCCACATGCCACGCGAGAAGAGTGCAAGCGGGGGAGCCGTCGTGGTGCAGCACAACCAGAACGCGAATATCCGGCCGAGCGAGGAGATGGTGCGCAACGTCTGCGCGAGCTGCCACGGCGTTGGCTTCTCGCTCGACGCCATCGCCGATCCGGAGCTCGTCCGGCACAACTTTGCCGGTCGCCCGAAGAAACACGTGGCGAGCGTCGATATGGTCGAGAAGCGCGCAGCGCCGGGGAAGCGCTGAGCAAGGAGAGAGACGAAGTGAAAAAGGGAACCACCAAGGCGAGCTCCGGGTTGTTGGGCGTCGTGGTCCTCGCCGCTGTGACGGCATTCGGCTGCGGGAACCAGGGCGGACAGGGCGGCGCGGCGATGGGCATCACGCCGCAGCAGATGACGGACGCGCTTTACGCCGTGATCTCGGCCGATCGCGCGGTGTATGCGGGCCAGGTCGTCGATCGTCTCGGCAAGGACGAGGCGATCAAGGCGACCGAGCGCTTCAAGGAAGAGAAGACCCTCCCGCTGCCGGCCCAGATGCTTCGCATGGGCGCCGAGCACGCGCAGAAGACGAACGCGAGCTTCTCGTATGCGCTCCTCTCGCAGTGGCCCATCAACAAGCAAAACGCGGCGAAGACCGACGCCGAGAAGGCCGGCCTGAAGTTCGTCGCGGAGAACCCGGGCAAGAACTACTACGTCGAGGAGAAGATCGCGGACAAGACGTACTACACCGCGGTTTACCCGGACAAAGCCGTCGCCTCCGCGTGCGTGACTTGCCACAACAACCACGCCGACAGCCCGCGCAAGGACTTCAAGGACAACGAGGTCATGGGCGCGCTCGTGATTCGTGTTCCAGTGGCCAAGTAGCAGCTCGGTCGGGGGGGGCCGACGACGCGTCCGCAGGCGGCGCCGGAGGAGGCAGCGCCTTGGGCGGGTCGACGTAAAAGGGCTCGGGCGCCGACGCGAGCCGCAGGAACGAGGGCGTCTGCGTGGAGACCTCGGCCGTGTAGGACTCGACGCCCGCCGTGGTTTCGCCGGCGTTCAGCGTGGTCGTCACGCGGTAGAGGCCCGGGCGCGGGAACGTGCCGCGCGGGCACACCTCATTGAGCAGGATGGTGAACGAGGTCGACGCGCCGGGCTTCAAGGTCTGGAAGGCGTCACGCGGGAGCCCCCGGGGTGGATCGCCGTCGCAGGTCTTCGCGAGCCCGTAAGGCCCGTCGACGCGGAAGGAGAGCATCCACGGCCGGAGCGCCACCAAGATCGGCCGGAGCCCCGCGTTTTTCGCGGTCACGGTCAGCGTGGCCCCGCTCGGCGCCGCCACGTCCTTGAACGCGTCGGCCGAGACCTCGAGGCGCCCGGCGCGCTCATCGACGAGGGGGGCCGGCGTCGCCGCTGCCGTGGGGCTCGTCTTGCCTGCGGAAGCGTTCGTCATGGTCGCCAGAAGCACGGGCGGGCTCTCGCCGAGCACGATGGAGGGCGCGACGATCTCGCGTTGCGACGCGACCGTGGGCTCCCGTTCGGTGCCCTCGGCGGCGAAGGGCGGCTCGGGCGGCTTTTTCGTGCCCTTCTTGGGCGGATCCCAGCCGAAACGCGCGTGCAAAAGGGCGCCCGGCCGGAGCGCCGCCGCGGCCTTGCCGAAGCAGAAGAGGCGCGGATCGAAGGGCTCGACGTAGGACTGCCCCGGGCCGAGCAAAAGCGCGCGACTCTCGGGGAAATTCGACGGCCGGAGGGATTTCGGCGGCTCGCACGGGGTGCGTTTTTTCTCGCCTTCCATCTCGATCTCGAACCGCAAAAGCCGCGGATCGGCAGGGACACGCAGCGGGACCGTGCCCTCGTTGTCGATCCGCAGGGTCCACGGCCCGTTCATCGTCGGCGCGATGATCCAGAGGCGCGCGGGCGCGGGCGGGAGCGGCGGCGGCTCGGGCGCCTTCGGGGCCTTCTGCGCGGGCTTCGGCGGCGCCGCGCCGAGGGTTTTCGAGGGCACGAGCAAGCTCGACCCGGCGAGGAACAAGAAGGCGAAGAGAGAAGCGCGCGAGGATCGCATCGAGATCTCCGTCGGTCGTCGTCGTGCGGGATTCGTCAGGGGGCGCCTTTCCGCTTTCCTTCCGAGGGCGTCAACCTTAGCGTACAAACACGCGACCGCATGCGAGGTCTGTACGCCATCGTGGACACGGCCGCGCTCGACCGGCGCGGAATCGACGTCGTCGCCTTCGCCGAGGCGGTGATCGCCGCCCGTCCTGCGGCGATCCAGCTCCGCGACAAGCACTCCGGCGTGCGGCGGACGTTCGTGTTGCTCACGGAGCTCACGCAACGAGCCGCGCGCGCGGGCGTGCCGCTTTACGTGAACGACAGACCGGATCTCGCGCTGCTCGCGGGGTGTCCGGGTATCCACGTGGGGCAGTCGGATCTGCCCGTGTCGCTCGTGCGTGCGCTCGCGGGGCGGACGGACAGCGCCCTCTCCGTGGGCCTCTCGACCTACGACGAGGCCCAGATCGAGGCCGGCATCGGCGAAGGCGCGGACTACCTGGGGATCGGGCCGGTCTTTGGTACACAAAACAAAGACGACGCCGAGCCCCCGATCGGGATCGAGCGGCTCGGGGCCCTCGCGAGGTACGCGCGGAAGCTCGGGTTTGCGCGTCCGCTCGTGGCGATCGGGGGGATCACGCTCGAAAACGCGCGCGCGATCGGGGCTGTCGTCGACGCGGCGGCGGTGATCGGAGCGCTGCTCCCGATCGCGAGCGGGGAAGCGGGGCTCGTCGAGGCGAGGGAACGCGCGCGGGCGCTGCACGAGGCGATCGTGGGCCGAACGGAGACCGCATGAGCCTCGTCGCCCTCGCCGTGACGGCCGCCGTGGCCGCGTCCCTGGGGTACCTCGCGAGCCGTCGGAGGGAGGCCTCGGGGGAGGCACGGACGGACGCGGGCAAGGCGATCGAGGGCCGGAAGAAGCCCAAAACGTTGAAGGCGCCCGCGCCGGTCGATCCGCTCGCGGGGCTCGCGCTCTCGCTCGGCGACGTGGTCTCCGCGGAGGGCGAGGAGCGCTGGCTCGCGGGTGCGATCGTGGCGCGGGATCGTGCGTTCGCCGCGGCGATCTTCGTGGCACCCGAGGGGCTAGCTCACCTCGTGGTGGCGCTTTTCCCGGCACCGGCGCGCGGGATCGCGTGGCTCGCGCCCGTCGAGGTGGACTCGCCCGTCGAGCCGCCCGGGACGCTGGAGATCCGCGGCATGGCCATGCAACGCCGCAGCCGCTTGCCCGTGACGTTCGAGCGTCTCGGCCAGGGCGCGCCCGCGGTCGGCGCGACGGGGATCCTGGCCACGTACGAGGCCGGCGGACGCGAGATCGCGCTCGTCGTCACGAGTGAAGGCAAGACGTTCGCGTGGTCGGGCCGCCGCCTCGACGAGGGCGAATACGACCGCATGGGCCGCGTCGAGGACGATGGCACCTGATCAAGGCACCGCGTCGCGTAGCTCCGACACGAGCGCGATGATCGACAGGCTCGGCGACGCGTTCCGCTCCAGGTACCCGATCGAGCGGAGCACCAGCTCGTAGCGCCGCGCGTCGATCGCGCTCGCCCGCGGATCGGTCGACACGCGTCCCCGCGCCGAGCGAGCGAGGGCCGCGGCGAGGGCGCGAAGATCGTCCTTGAGCCGCTCCTTGTCCTTCGTGTCGAGCGCCTCTGCGAGCACCACCGCCGCCCCGAGATCCGGCGCTTCCACGGCCGAAAGCATGGCCGCCACGAACGCGTCGCGCGCCTGCGTGCGCTCCGCGTCCGAAAGCTCGATCGCCGCCGCCGCGCTCCCCGCAGCGAGCTCGATGGCGAGGTCCTGCTTGCCCGCCGGCGTCCCGCGCGCCTCCAGGATCTGGTGCAGGATCGGATCCGAAAGGGGCCCGAAACGAAGCTTCAACGTGCGTGACCGGATCGTGTCGAGCAGCCGATCGGCCCGCGAGCTCAGGAGCACGAAGTGGGTCCCTTGCCGCGGCTCCTCGAGCGTCTTCAGGAGCGCGTTCGCGGCCGCGACCGTGAGCTCCTCGGCCCTGCGGATGATGAAGACCCGCGCCCGGCCCTCGTGCGGCGAATACGCGGCGTGGGGGAGCACGATGCGCCGCACCTGCTCCACCGAGATCCCTTGCACCTCCTCGGTGCTTTTTCCGAGCGTCCCGGGCGGGTAGAGGCCCCTCTCGACGAGGATGACGTCGGGGTGTTTCGGGACCTCGGGCCGCTCGGTCCCCAGCGTCACGGCGCGCCGGCAGGCGTCGCAACGGCCGCAGCCGAGCTTGTCGCCTCCGGTGCAGACGAGGGCCTGCGCGAGCGCGAACGCGGCCATCTCTTTGCCCACGCCGTCGGGCCCTTCGAAGCGGTAGGCGTGGTGGGCCCGCCCGCTCTCGAGGGCCCGCACGAGGGTACGGATGGCCTCGTCCTGGCCGAGGATGCTCGAAAACGGCACGCGCGACTGCCTAGCACGGAGGCCGGCGGTGTTGAAGCGCGCTGCTCGTTACCCAACACACGCAACCGCAGCTGGGATACTTTTCATGGGGGACCGTTTTTTCGGTTCTGGAGGGAAGAAGGATGCGTTGCTCCTCTCGCGCTTCATGGCTCGGCGCGCTGGTCATCCTCGCTCACGCCGGCTCGTCCGCGCGTGTGGGTGCCGAAACCTGGCCCGTCGCGCGCCACGACGCCGCGCGCACGGGGGCTTCCGGGGGGTTTGTCCCCGTCACGGAGCCCGTCGTCACGTGGCGCGCGTACATGGGCGGAAGGCCCACGGGCCGCGTCGCGCGTTTTGGGCTCGGCGCTCCCTCGCAGTTCGTCGTGGCCGTCGGCGGGCGCTTCGTGGCCAAACACGCCCAATCGCAGGCGACGTTGTGGAAAAGCGACATCCTCGGGGTCGGCACGGTCGCGGCCTTCGCCGATCTCGACGGCGACGGCGCGAACGAGGTCGTGGTCCGCACTGAGACGGCCGCGCACGTGCTCGACGGCGCGACGGGGGCCGTTCGCTGGAGCTCACCCAAGGGCGAATTCCGCGCGCCCGCGGCCGTCCGCGTGACCGATCTCGACGGCAATGGTTTGCCCGACCTGTACATCGACGAATGCACGAGCTGCGCGACGCCCGGTACGATGGCGGCGGGCGCATTCTCGTTTGCCGGAGGTTTCGCGGCGCCGAGCGTGCTCTGGACCCGGCCTGCGAATACCTCCCCGCCGCCTTCGCATACTGGCACCGATACGATCGTCGATCTCGACGAGGACGGTTTTCCCGAGGTCGTGCTCACCTCGCCGGCCGAGATCCTCCTCGTGCGTGGGAAGGACGGCGTCCCCGTCACCACGCTCGCGCTCCCCGGCGCGGAAGGCAAACCTTTCTCGCAAGCCTACACGATCGCGGCCGAGATTGACGGTTTGCCCGGCAAGGAGCTCGTCGTCGTGCAGCCGCATGGCCAGGTCTCGGCGAAGGTGGGCCCGCCTGGGATCACGGTGTTCCGATTCGACGCACCAACAAAAACCGGCACGCTCCTCTTCGAACGAAAAACCGCCGGATACGACGCCGAGATGGTCGCGCTCGCCGACGTCGTGAAAGACCTCGACGGCGACGGCGTGGACGAGCTCGTCTTTTCGCACCGCTCCCCGGCGTCGCCCGCGTTCACCACGGAGATCCTGAAGGGCGCGGCGGGCACGACCGTCGCCGTGCTCCCCGGCGCGCGTTTCGAGGGCGCGGCCGATCTCGGCTTTGGTCCCGGCGCTTCGATCGTCGTGGCGGCCGCGGACGGTTTGTCCGTGCACCGGATCGACGGCAATGGTCTCTCGGCCGTGGCGGGCCCGATCCCCGAGGTGCGAGCCCATTCG
>JANMGF010000109.1:0-4085 GCA_031374535.1 Polyangium sp. (in: bacteria) | reverse complement strand
CGAGGCCGAGGAGCTGGATATCGGCGGCGTGCTGGGGCTCCTTGGCGAGCTCGATCTGGGTGCGACCGTAATCGACCTCCTGCTGATAACGGAGCTTCGTTTGCGCGCTGCCTGCGCCTCGGAGGAAAGCTTTCTGCAATCGGCTGGCGGCTGCGCGTTTGTCGGCGTCTGGATCGTGCGTCGCGGCGAGGAGGAGGGCGCCGAGCCTCTTTTGTATTCCGTCCCATCCGCCGTCGGCGTCTTTTGCTGCGTCTGCGCCCCCGCGTGCTGCGCTGACGTCGGCGAGGGCCCAGGCGAGACGCAGCTTCCAGGTGATCTGCAAGGGCGCGCTGCCGAGGGATTTCGCTGCTACCGGCCCCGCCGCCTCGTACCCCGTCGTATCCACGAGGGCCCACGGGCCCTCGGAGAGTGCCTGGAGGAATGCTTGGAAGCCTTCCTCGGGGACATGCGAAAAACTCGGTGACGACATTGGATACCTCCTTGGGCGGGGGACGGTACGTGAAAAGCTGGGGGGTTGTAAAGGTATTGTTCGCGGGAGGGACGTGGAGCAATCTTGCAGCCTGAAGGGAGGGCTTGCCATGACCTCGCACTGCGCGCTCGCGCCCTCGTCGTACGCTCGCCTTTGGGTCACCGGTGCCGTGGTGATGCTCGTGGGGGCCGCAAAGCGATTCTTTCGGCTTGGGCTTGCGGTGCTCTTCGCTTCTTGCGTCGCGGCATCACTTCTTGGGTGCGGCGCGACGGGCGCGCACACGGAGGCGTGGGCGCGGGCGTCGAACGGAACGAGCTTGTTCCGGATGTGCCGGCGCCATCCGCACGTCGCCCCGAATGCGCGTTACTGGTACGAGCTCGGGGATGGGACGCCCCGAACGGGGTTCCAGCCGCTCGAGGAGCTCCTGGAGAGCCGCTCGGTCAAGGCCGTTTTCGTTTACGACCCCTACGCTCCCTCCGAGAGCCGGAAGCTTTTGGGGATCGCGTTCCAGGATCTGCCCTGCGACAAACCGCCGCCGCCACCCCCACCGCCGCCTCCGCCAGAAGAGATCGCGGCGAAAGCCCCGGAAGCTGCGCCGGCCAAGCGTCCGACGGTCCGAACCCTGGTTCGGCGGGAGGGAAAGAGGCCGCCGGATCGGCGTTTCATCGGGCAAACGGCGCCGGCGCCCGAGCCGGCTCCAGCGGGTCATGGCTGGAACCTCAGCCCTGAGGAGGTCGACGCGCTCCAGGACAACCGGGTCAAGGAGTGCCTCAAGGGGGTTTGCCATGCTCGGCATCAGAACTTCCGCAAGGACTGGAAGCACCGAATCAAGTTGCATGACGGGGTGTCGAAGTCGACAGGGAGCGGCAGCGGTGGGGCAGTGCCTCCACCCAAGCCTGCGGCCCTGCCGCCGAAGCCGGCGGCCAAGCATGCGCCTGCGCCACAGCCCGCGCCGAAGCCGGCGGTCAAGACGACGACGAAGTCAGTCTCGAAGCCGAATGGCGCGGCGGCGGGGCAGGGGCCAGCGACGGGGAACGGCGGGACGACGGTCAAGACGACGACGAAGCCCGTGTCAAGCCCAAACGGCGCGGCGGGGGGGAAAGCGCGACTTCCACCCAAGGGCACTCCGGAGAGGCGGGCGATTGAAACGGCACGCGACAAGGGTGTACGTCTCAAGAAGTCCCAAGAGCTCGAGAATATTCGAGATGGCGGCCGAGGGAGTGGTGTATGGACCGACAAGGAGCTGGCAGAGATTCGTGCCACCGGCAAGTTTCCAGACGATGTCAACTGGCATCATGACCCTACCGTCGCGAACCGGCCGGACCTTGCGGCCGACCCTTCTGTCGTGCGCCCGGTGCGAGGAGGAACGCAGGGACATCTTCAAGCGCATGGAGGAGACTTCAGAAAACCATGAACGAAAAAAATTACGGAATTTTAGAGCGAGTGCTCGTACGCCGCTACGGAGAGCCAGACGAGACATACATGGAGGGCATGCGGGCAAAGATTTGGGGAGCAGGCACAGCGTCGGTCTCAGTACTGTACTATTCGGCCGATTGGACGAGGCCGCCAGCATCGGAGTTTCGCGTTCATCAGCCGATTTACGGCACATGTTGTGGAGGAACGCTCGTGGATGATTCGCTGAAAGTGGCCATGCCGTCGTCCGAGAAGTTATTTGGAATTTACAGGCTCCACGAACTGGGAGAGCGGATGGAGGTCAAGCACGCCATGGCGCTGGACCCAGAGCTGGCCTTCTTCATGGATGCATCAAACGTGTGTTACTACGGCCACAAGCATGGCAGGTTGTTCGTGTATGATACGACGTTCGACGAACTCTATGAGAGCGGTCCGATCGAATCCGCGCTGGAGGAAATCATCGCACAGTGGGAAGCGGCTGCGCCCAGCGAGTCGTCGCTCCAGAGGACGGGAGCGGTGACCGCGGTGATTGTTGACCCCGACAAACCGATCGCTTAGGGTGCGGGGCAGCGCATGAATGACAAACTCGCTCTCGGTCAAGTATACGCGCCGCCCGTCGCGACGCCGCCCGCCGCGTCGCCGCCCGACGTGATCTCGCCCTACGACAAGATGGTGAAACTCTCTTTCCCCATGGGCGCCGGGGTCGGGCTGGTTCTCGGCAGTGTGGCGTATCTCCAATGTGCTTACGCGCTGAGCATGTTCAATGCGGAGAAAAACACCCCGGGGATCCTATGCGTTGCCGTGCTCCGCGGGTGGGGCGCCGTCTGCGCCGTGCTCGCCGCATCCCTCACGGCAGTCCTCCTCCTCCATCGCGCGGGGCGCAAGGCGAGCGGACCCATCAAGATCGATCATGCGCGCGTGTACCTCGTCCTGGCGACGCTCCCACTTCTCAGCGTGGTCACGGCTCCGTTCTGCGTCCTTGGCGCCCTGCTTCTGTGGCTGGCAGAACCCGCGGGGACGACGAGCGAATTTTGGGCATCCCTGTGCGGTCTCGTGAGATGGACGGATTTCAAGTACCTCCCGGCCAATGGCGCGCTCGGCGGGCTTTGGCTCACGGGCCTGCTCCGTATCGGGGCCAATTGGCTCACCACGAAGAAACACGGCCTCGCCCTGAAGCTCTTCGTCGCGTACGCCGCGCTCGCCATTTTCAACGTGGGTCTACGCGTTCTCTTCTCGATCGTGATCCCATTTGATTCGGCTCCCTCGATGGGAAGACGCTGCGGGAGGGAGCAGCGGAGCGGATGCTAAAGTTCTTGACATGTGACCGAAATAAAGAAAGGCCGCCTCGGACGAACCGAGGGGGCCTTCGGCTTTGGCTCAGGATGGTCCCATGGAGGGTGCCTGCGAGCTCGTGCTGGATGACGTCGCTGGGTAACGCTTGGCGAGTGCGTCCAGGGAGGCGAGGAGCGCTTCGCGGCGGGGGTGCTGAACCTGGGAGAGGAGTTTGCCCAGGCGCTGCGGGCGCGTAAGATGGCGGAATGGTGCTCAGCGAAGCCAAGGGGCTCGTGTCGCACGACGGGGTGAGGTCGTTGCGATTCTTCGGGAGAAGTTCACCAAGAAATCAGGAGCCGTGTTATCGGGCACCAGTCACGGCGCGTCCGGCGAGCGGTTTTATCTGCGCATGAATTGCTACGGCCACGAGCACGAAGCTCGGTTGGCCGCCGCATCCCGGGGCGGCGCTCAACCCCTGCGAGGCGGTGACGGGCAAGATGTACTCTTTGCCCGGGGGGAAGGGCGAGCGAAGGAAGGGAGCGGTGGTCGTGTCAAGGGGGAAGTGGCATCACCACACGTCGGAGAAGAGTTTTACGCTGGGGAGGGCGTCGCCCATTTCGTTGGGGGCGTCACCGCGGTTGTTCGTGTCGCCCAGGCCGAGCCGGCCGTTGTTGTTGGAACCCCAGCACTTGATGCTTCCGTCGTTCAGCAAGGCGCAGGTATGATGGTAGCCCCCTGTAATCGCCATGGCCGTTTTACCCGTGCCCAGGTCGACGGCGGGCAGGCTGTCGCCCATCTCCCCGGGACCATCACCGCGCCCCTTCATGTCGCCCAGGCCCAGTTGACCAAGGCTGTTCCTTCCCCAACACTTGACGTTCCCGTCGTTCAGCAAGGCGCAGGTATGATTACATCCCACCGCAATCGTCGTGGC
>JANMGF010000108.1:0-8542 GCA_031374535.1 Polyangium sp. (in: bacteria) | reverse complement strand
CTCGAGCGCCGTGAGGATCCCATCCTCGCCGCCCCCGCCCTTCTTCGCATTCGCGCCCGCGAGCGCGAGCCCCGAACGCAGCAGCGGATCATCCGGTAGCCAGTCCGGCGACTCCTCCAGCTCGAGCCCACGTTCGCCAAGAGCCGCCGCGCGCGCCGCCGCGCCCTTCGCGGGAAGGAAAAACCCGTGCGTCGCCACGTGCACGATCCGCGGCGCGTGCGCCTGCTTCAGCGAAGACTCCGTCGCCTCGAGATCCACGCGCACCGCCGCGCCCGGCAGGATCGACGCGAGCGCCCGCGCCTCCGCCGCCGTCGCCGGCAGCGGCTCGAAGTACGCCTTGTCGAGGCCACGCGTCTTGCCCGGCCCGGGTTTGTCGTCGAGCATCGCGAGCGCACTCTCGCCCTGATCACGCCTGCCGAACGCCGGGTTTGCCAGGACGAACACGCCCTTGCCCGGCGGCGTCGTCCTCGCCAGCCGGAGCAGATCCCGCCCGCTCGTGAGGTACGAGATCTCGAACCGCTCGACGAGATACCGCCCCTCCTCGTCGACCAGCGCCGCGAACGGCACGAGCGAAAGCGCGCCGTCGGCCGCGATCATGATCCGCGTTTTTCCCCCGAGCAGAGGCCGAATCTTCCGCATCACGAGCTCGTCGAGCGCCCGCCCTGGCGTCTTCGGATCGTCCTCCAGGTTCACCGTCAGCGCCTCGCGCAGCGCCCTCGTGGACTCCTCGATCGGCAAGCTCTCGCCGAGATCGACGAACGAGATCTTCCCCGACCCATCGAGCACGTACGCCGCCACGCGCGACGCTCCCTCGCGGCTCGGCATGTCCACGTCGGCCGAACGCCGCGGCACGTAAAGCGAGAGCTCCACGAGCGCCGTCCCCTCGGGCACGAACGCCTGCACGCGCGCGATCGTCACCGGCGTCTCCTCGGCCCGGAACACGTCGCTCCGCCCGCCCATCTTCTCCTCGAGCGCCCGCGCCTTCTCTTCACGACGCGCAAGCTCCGCGCGGAACGCATCGAGCAGCGCGCCCGCGGGCCCACGCATCGCGAGCCGCGCCACCTCACCCCGCGCCGCGGAAAGCTCATCGAAGAGCTGCGTTTCCTCGGCCCCGAGCTTCTGCCGGAGCGCCGCGAACGAGCTCGCCATGACGTCGAGCACGCGCCCCTTGCGCTGGAAGATCGTCGTCAGCGCGAGCGTCTTCGCCGCCCCATCCGCAGGCATCGTCCGCGCGTGCAGGCTCGTCAGGAAATCGGTCCCCACGCGCATCGTCGCCACGAACGCACGCTTCTGCGCCTCCGATCCGCCCGCGATCACCAGCGCCGCCTGCCGCTCCCGGATCTCGGCCGCGCGTCCCGCCGCGCGCACCGCGAGATCGAGTTTGCCCGTGTCCACGTAAAGCGCCGCGAGCCCCTCGAGCCCCGCCGCCACGGTCTCGTGCTCGCCCCCGAACGTCGCCTCGAAGATCCCGATCGCCCGTTTGTAAAGCCCCTCGGTCTCCCCCACATTTTTCAGTCTCCGCCCGAGATCCGCGAGATCGAGCAGCGACGACCCGACGAACGGGTGCTCCTTCCCGAACGCCTTCTCCCGCCCCGCGAGCGCCTCTTCGTGGAGCTTCTTCGCCCCCGCCGCGTCCCCACGCATCTCGCGGATCTTTCCCAGGATCGCCCGCGACTCGGCGCGCGCCGGGTGCATGGGGGCCAGCACCTCGTCGCGGATCACGAGCGCACGCGCCGCGTGGATCTCGGCCTTCTCGAGCTTCCGGGCGCGACGGTACAGATCGGCGAGGTTCGCCGCGACCTCGGCCACGGCCTTGTCCTTCGGCCCGTTTTTCTTCTCGTGATACGCGAGCGCGCGGCCGAGCAACGCCTCGCCGCGCGCCCAGTCCCCCTTCTGCGTCGCGAGTTGCCCGAGGACCCCCTGCAAGGCCGCGGCGACCTCCAACGCCCCCCCGGTCCCCGCGGCCACGTTCTTGTCGACGATCGTTTGTGCTCGAACGAGCAAGGGCTCGGCGTGATCGTAGGCCCCCGACTCCACGGAGACCGCTCCGCGCATCACGAGCGCGGCGGCGAACACGAGGCTCTCCTCGCCTCTCGACCCTGATCGCATGATGTCGATCACCTCGTCGAGGAGCTTCGCCGCGCCCGGATAGTCCTGCAGGGCGACACGCGTGAGCGCGAGGTAGTTCATCGGCGCGGTGGCGTTCGCCCGCGTGTTCATGTTCGCCTCGATCTCGAGCGCGCGCGCGAGGACCGGCTCGGCCCGCGTGTATTGACCGATCTCGTGGTAGAGCCGGCCGAGATTCACCAGCAGGTATGCGTACGGCTCTTGCCTCTTGCCGCTGGTGGCTTCGGAGATCTTGATCGCGCGGAGCAGCGCCGCCTCGGCCTCGTCGTAGCGCCGGAGCGCCTTCAGCGAGTGCGACATCTCCGAGAGCGGCTTGATCGCGTGTTCTCCTTCCGCGCCGCGATCGATCTTCGCGCCGAGAGCAAGGACGCGTTCGAACACCACGAGGGCGCGAGCGTGCTCGCCCGCCTTTTGCAGCGTGTTCGCGAGCTCGTCGATGCGGAAATAAATGTCCGAGTCGTTGCTCGGGTTCTTCTCGGTGAGCGCGAGCTTGCGCTCCCGGTACGGCACAGCGCGCGCGTACTGCCCTTTCCCCTCGTAGATCTCGGCCATCAGCGAGACGCTCGCCTTCGTCCACCCGCTCTCCGGATCGATCTTCTCCCGGATCACGAGCGCCTTCTGGGCCAGCGGAAGCGCCTCGTCGTATTGCTTTTTTTGGAGTAGACGATGGGCTTGCGTGCCGAGTTCCTGCGCCTCCTTCAACGCCTCCGTCTCCGCGCTCGAAGGCGCGGCTTTGGGCGGCGTTTTTTTCGGCGGCGCGCCTGACGCGGGCGTCGCGGCGAGCGTCGCCCCTGCGAGGAGGAACACCGAGAAGATCCGGCGGAATGTGCGATAAGCTCGCGCCATGACGCGCTTCTACCGCTCCCTCACCCTCGTATCTACCTCGTTCGTGTTCGTCCTCGCCTGCTCCTCGAACCCACCGGCCTCCACCGGCGCCGGCGGCTCCGGCGGCGCCGGCGGCGCGGGCGGCGAGGAACCCGGGGATCTCGTCGTCGGCGGCGATCGCCCCGTGACCGTACACATCCCCCCCGGCCTCGACCCGGCCAAACCCTCCCCACTCGTCATTCTCCTTCACGGATACACCGCCTCGGGGCTCGTCCAGGAGATCCTCTTCCAGCTGAAACCCCAGGCCGACAAGCACGGCTTCCTCTACGCGCACCCGGACGGCACGGTCGACGCCGAATCGAATCGTTTCTGGAATGCGACGGACGCGTGCTGCAATTTCGGCAAGGTCCCCGTCGACGACGTCGCTTACCTCTCGGGCCTCGTCACCGAGATCGGCCAGCATTACAAGGTCGACCCGAAACGCGTCTATTTCGTGGGCCATTCGAATGGCGGCTTCATGTCGCACCGGATGGCATGCGACCGCTCCGACCTCGTCGCCGCCGTGGCGAGCCTCGCGGGCGCGACGTGGAGCGATCCGGCCAAGTGCGCGGCCGAAAAATCCGTCGCGGTGCTACAGATCCACGGCACGGCGGACGACACCATTCTTTACGACGGCGGTTCGCTCCTGGACGTGACGTATCCGGGCGCCGTGGCGACGACGGAATCGTGGGCGACAAGAAACGGCTGCGCGCTCACGCCGACGGCAGGCGATCCGCTCGACCTCGATGCGACGCTCGACGGCGCGGAGACGAGCGTCTCCAGGTACCCGACCAACTGCAAAGCGGGCGGCGCGGCCGAGCTCTGGACGATCGACGCCGGCACCCACGTCCCGGGGCTCGGAGCGAATTTCGCGCCGGCCGTGGTGGAGTGGCTCCTCGCGCACCCGAAGCCGTGATGCCCTGCTGCATACTGGCGCCTGCAGTGCTGCCTCCATCCGGATCCACCTGCGCCCGGTTTTCGAGCCTCTCTGCCTCCATCCGGATCCACCGCTCGGCCCATTCCCCCCAAGGATTCGGCTGAAAAGCCACGCCTCCCCCGTCCGGCACGTCCCCTGCAATACGTGACCCTCCGGCGGCGCGCGAAAAAGCACTTTGCTCGCGCCGCGGGAGGATATCATGTCGGACATACGATGCATCATCGGTGAGACGCAGAGGCACCTCGACGACGCCGCGCGCGTTCGTTTCGAGGTCTTCGCCCGCGAGCTCGGGTATCTCGACACCAAAGACCACGCGGTCCCCCGCGAGCTCGACCCCTTCGATACCCTCCCCACCACCCTGCACCTCCTCGTTTATGCCGGCGATCTCGCCGTCGGCACGATGCGCCTCCTCCTCCCGAACCCGGAGGTCGCCGCGACGAACGGAAGCTCGTTTGGCCTCTCGATCGAATCGCAATTCGACCTCGGCCCCCTCGCCACAGCCGGCCTCCGGCTCGCCGAGACCTCGCGGTATTGCGTGATCTCCACCCATCGAAGCTCCACGGCCGTGGCCGAGCTCCACGCCGCCGCCGTCCACCTGAGCCGCATCCTCGGCGTGGGCCACTGGATTGCCACGGCAAACACCGGGACCGACGCCCTCGACGACGCCCTGCTCATCAAGGACATCGCAGAACGGTTCGGGTTCGTCCGGGACGATGTATCCATCACGCCCCGCGTCCCGCCGGTCGCCCTCGCCTCGCCGCGGCGCCCTTTCTACGACGAACACACCCGAGCCGAGCTCACCACCGACAGGGCGCGATGGCGGCTCCCGCGCACCCTCGACATGTATACCCGCCGCATGTTCGCGCGCTTCGTGGGCCCCCCCGTATACGACCCGCGGTTCCGCATGTGCGCCCTCCCCCTCCTCGCCGACGTCTCCGCGCAACGCACCTTCCGCCGCGCCAAGCCGCCGGCCTGGCCCAACCCGGGCTCCATCGCTGCCTGAACGAAAGGACCCATGGGCCATGTCTTCTCTCGTCAATACGCTCGTTCACGCTGTCCAGGACCTCCTCCGCGCCCTCGACGCGCATGGAGCCGCCCGCCGCCTCTTCGCGGGTGAATTCGATACCAACGAATACGCCGCCTTCCTTGGACAAACATATCTTTACGTCCGTCATACCCGCCCCTTTCTCCGGCGCGCCGGCGAGCGACTCGGGGAGCTCGGCAAGGCCCCCGACTTCGCGCGGCTCTTCTTGCAAAAGGCCGACGAGGAGGACGGACACGAGCACTGGGCGCTCGAAGACCTCGCCGCCATCGGGCGCCCCCTCGACGAATCCGCGCCGCCCCATCCCTCGCCCGCCGTCGCCGCGTACATCGCCTGGAACCATTTCCAGATCGAGGCCGGCTCCCCGCTCGCCTTCCTCGGCACGGCCTACGTGCTCGAGGCCCTCTCCCAGGCCCGCGCCGGCCTCGCCGCCACGCAACTCGCCCGGAGCGCCCGGATTCCTGGGATCGAGCGCGGCGTCCGTTTCCTCCGCGGCCACGCCGACGCCGACGAGGGGCACATCGACGTCCTCGGCAAGCTCCTCGCCGGGATCGATTCGCCCGAGGACCGCCACGCCATCGCGCTCTCGGCCGCGGTGACGGCGTCGCTTTACCTCGGCATGTTCTCCGCCGAGTGCCCGGAGGTCAACGCAATCGCCACGCCTGGTGAATGAGCGCGGCGCGGCTCGGGATACCCAGCTTGTCGAAGATGTTGGTGAAATGCTTTTTCACCGTGAGCTCGGTATTGCCTAGCTCGGAGGCGATGAGCGCGTTGTCCCAGCACACGCGCTCCGCCACCTTGATCTCCGCCACCGTCAGGACCTTGCGCCACACATCCGGGATCGGCACGAGCAGCGGGACCTCCTCGAGGAGGATCGCCCAGAGCGCGTTGTCGCTGCCCGGGAGCTGCGTGATCGAGACCTTCAGCTCGACGTGCGCGCGGCTCCGCCAGAGAGGATCCACCGGCATGGCGAGCGGGCTTCGGAGGACGGACGCGAGCCGCTCCGTGAGCACCCTCGGCAGCCCCTGCGGGTCACGTTCGGTCCCGGCGAACCATTCCTCGAGCATCGCCCCCGCCCTCCCCGTACGCGCGATCTCCAGGCCCGACGCGCTGAACACCAGGGCCTCGTGACCGAGCCCCGAAAGCAGGGTGTCGAGCAGCGACGAGCGCTGGGTCATCGCGCCGAAGAGCTTGCAGTTCTTCACGGCGCTCGTGAAAAACCTCGAGACGAGCTGGAGCGTCGCGCGTTCACGGTCCGAGAACGGGATCCGCCGATCCCGGTAGAGGATGAGCCCCCCGTGCCACGAGGGATCGTCCTCGCGGAGCAGGACGGCCATCACGTGCTCGAGCTTTAGGCCGATGTCGCGGCAGTGGTTGTAGAGATAACTCCGCTCGATGGATGCGCGCGGGAGCATCTCCGTGTCCCGCAGGACCTCGTTGGCCCGACGCGCGACCGCGATCCGGACGAAGTCGTGCGGGACCATCTCCGCGTAGCCCTGGAAAAACCTCTCGGGCAAGTCGGCGACGGCCCAGTCGTACACGGCTGGCCCCTCCGGCCGGCTCACACAAAGCGCCCCGTGATCCGCGGACACGAGCTGCGAGAGCACCCCGTACGCGCGCCCGAGCACCCCGTGCAGGTCGAGAGATCCGCCGAGCTCTCCGACCAGCTCCAACACGAGGCGGTGCTCTTGCGCGGTGAGCTCGGGGAGCGCCGACATATCATCCATGATGGACCCGAGCGGCCGTCGATTCAACGCTAGCTTTCGCCCTTGCGGTTCGATCGGGGGACCATTCGCGGGACCAACCCCTCGGGCCACGCCCGCGCCGCGGACGAGGCCAGTGGATGACTTCGATACCAGCGGTAAAGGCCCTGCGTAGGTTTCGACCCGAGCTCGTTCCCTTCCCGCTCGATCGGCGCAACCTCGGACGCCGCCCCTTCCTCCTCGGCGGATCGAATCCCGTGCCTTCGCATCACCCGCTGGACGAACGCCCTTCCCACGCCCGCGATACGCGCGGCCTGCGACACGTTGTACCCCGTCTCCCGCAACGCGAGCTCCACGTAGGCCCGCTTGTAGGCGTCCTCCATGTGCGCGAGCCCGACGTGCAGGGGCACCTCGAGGTTCACCGCGAGCGCCGTCGGCGACGCCTCGTCCGCCTCGTCCCCCGCCCAGGGCGGCTCGGCGAGCCCGAGGGAGAGCATCATCTCCACCTTGTTCCGCAGCTCCCGCACGTTGCCCGGCCAGGGACGCGGGTGCGTCTTCATCCGCTCGAGCACCTCCTCTGGCAGGATGGGGAATGTCGGCTTCCGTCCTTGCCATTCCTTCTCGAAATGACGGACGAGCATGGGGATGTCGTCGACCCGCTCCCGCAGCGGCGGCAGCCGCACCGGCACCACGGCCAGCCGGTAATAAAGGTCCTCGCGAAACCTCCCCCGCTCGACCTCGGCCGAGAGCGAGCGGTTCGTCGCGGCTACGATCCGCACATCCGCGCTCCGCGGCTCGTTCTCGCCGATGCGGGTGACTTGCCGCGTCTCGAGCACCCGGAGCAACTTCGGCTGGAGCTCGAAGGGTAACTCACCGATCTCGTCGAGGAACAAGGTCCCGCCGTCTGCCGCCTCGAACCGGCCCGCTCGGTCCTTCAGGGCGCCCGTGAACCCCCCGCGCCTATGCCCGAAGAGCTCGCTCTCCAGCACGCCCGCGCTGACCGACGAGCAATCGAAGACCATGAACGGTCCGTTCGCCCGCGGGCTCTCCGCGTGAATCGCGGCCGCGGCGAGCTCCTTGCCCGTGCCGGTCTCCCCCTCGACGAGCACCGTCGTGTCGGTCTTCGCGATCCGCTCGAGGAGCGCGAAGAGCCGTCGCATGGGCACGCTCGCCCCGACGAGGCGCCCGAACCGCGTACGAGACGAGAGCGGGAGCGACACGGCGTCCCGGATCATCCGCAGCCGCAGAGCCGAGGCGCCGAGCCCGATGGTCGAGTCGGGCCGGGCGTAGGCGTCGCGGATCCGGACGCCGTCCACGGTCGTCCCGTTGCGGCTGCCCGTGTCGAGCACGCGCAGCAGGTCTCCCTCGATACGCAAGAGCAGGTGGTGTCGGCTCACCGTCGGATCGTCGAGTACGAGGTCGCAGTCTTTTCCGCCGCCGACTTTGACCTCCGGCCCCGAAACTTCGGTGATGACCCCTGCCATGGGCCCTCGGCTCACCTCGACGCGAATCTTGTGCGTCCGGAGCTCGAGCCCCCGATCGGCTTCCATGGTCCAGGTACTACAGTCCTTCATCGCGGCCATTTGTAGCCGGGCCGCCACGAACAGGACAAATCTAACGCAATCCGGCATCCGTCCCTGTTTATCGGGAATACGGACCACCAAAAGGATGCGACCTAAGTAGTACGAAGACCTCGCAAGAACGCGCCGTATTCCCTTCTGCAAGGGGGAGAGGTTCCGCAAAAACCGGGGTGGGGGGGATAGCGGGATGGATCACCAAACGACTACCACGTAAGTGGTACGAAGCCGGCCCGAGAAAGAGCCGTAACCCCTCTTGGAAGGCAGGAGGGGCCGCAGCTCACCCCCGGAC
>JANMGF010000093.1:0-5019 GCA_031374535.1 Polyangium sp. (in: bacteria) | reverse complement strand
TGCCCCGACTCGCTCACCCATGCGGCCGACCGCCCCCGAAGGTCACCCCCACTCGCTCCGGCACGCGACCGACCTCATCTTCCCCTTTCCGTCCCACCCGTTTCGCTTACAATCCCTCCCATGTTGACCCTGACCTCCGTCAAGCTTGGTCTCCGCGACCTGCTCGACAAGCGCCGCCCGGACCTGCTCCTGGCCAAGGCCGGCGCGTACTACGAATCCATGCTCGAAGAGCAGAGCGCCGCGATCGACGCGCTCCCCTCCGCGCTCACCGGCGGCGCCCCCCTCGCCTCGGCCCTCGATGCGCTCGACGACGAGCACGACGGATACGGCGGCGCTATCTATTTCACCACGGAAACCTATCTGCGTTTGCCCAGCGCGAATGCCCCGACCGTCGCCGCTGCCGAGCGGATCCGCGCCGCCTTCATCCCCGCAATGGCCGAGCTCGGCGCATCCTATGCCCTCCAGGCCGAGCGCGCCCTCGAACGAAAGCCGCTGCTCGTGTCCATGAAGGCCGACCTCGAGCTCTTCCCCCTCGCAGACGGGGGCACCTTGCTCGATACGGCGAAAGCATTCCTCGACGCCGGCGAGCGTATCCATCTCACCCTCAGCGACCGCGCCGACGTCCCCAAAGCAGCGCGAAAACAGGCCGCTCAGCTCCGATCGTCCGCCGTCGGGATGCTCTCCCGCCTGCGGGCCGACCTGGTTCGCGAAATCAAGAAAGACCCCGCGCTGCCCAGGGACCTCGAAGCGAGGCTCTTCGGGTATCTCGACACGCTCGAAGACATGCAGCGGACCGGGAAGGCTTTCTCCCCGGCGTCGCCCCCGCCCGAGGTGGTTGTCCCCGGCGGATGAACGTCCGCCCCTCACCGCCCCGGATTCGACGCCCGCCCGTGCCTCACCACGACCTTCTGAATCACCGCGAGCACGTCCTCCGCCGAAAATGGCTTTTCGAGCACCGGACGCCCCGAGTCCGCGAGGAATCGCTCCACGTCGGCGCCGAACCCCACGCCCGTCATGAAGACGAAACGCTTCGCGACGTCGGGGCTCTGCGAAGCGACCTTCTCGTAAAACGCCTCGCCGCTCATGCCCGGCATCCGTAGATCACAGAGGATCACGTCGAACCGCTGCGTCTCGAGGGCCTCGAGCGCGCCCGGAGCGCCGCCCACCATGGCGACGTCGTGCGCCCGGCCAATCTCCTCCGCGAGCGCGCGCGCCAAAGGCGCCTCGTCCTCGACGACGAGCACACGCACGCCGCTGCGGATCGAGCGGGGAGGGGTCGAGGGCATCGGCGGGATCGAGGAGTCGCCTCGGCCGGCCGCAGGCAGGACGATGACGAAACGCGCACCACGCAGCGGCTCCTCGGAGGAGACAGGGCTCTCGACGTAGATACGGCCGCCGCTGCGCTCGATGATCTCACGGCTGATCGAGAGCCCAAGACCCGTGCCCGCGTCGGGATCCTTCGTCGTGAAGAAGGGATCCCAGATGCGCTCCAGGATCTCCGGCGGGATGCCCGCGCCCGTGTCCCGCACCTCGATCTCCACCGTGCGGCCATCCTCGCTGCGCGTCGTGACCGTGACGGCAGGCTCGCCGGGGGCGTTGCGCGGGATCGCCTGCGCCGCGTTGACGAGGAGGTTCACGAGCACCTGCCCGAGACGGCCCTCGTCGATGAGGACGGGCGGCACGTCGCCGAGATCGCGGACCACACGCGCGCGCTCGATGATCTGGCCCCGCGTGAGCGAGAGGGCGCTCTCCACCGTGCGGTTCACGTCGACGGCGAGGCGGCGCGTGCCGGCCGGAGCACGCGCGAACATGCGGAGATCACGCACGATGTCGACGATGCGGCGGGTCGAGTCGCGCAGCTCGCCGAGCATGTGCCGCACCTGCCCCGAGACGGTGGGGCCGAGATCGACGCCGGGGCTCTCGACCATGCGCGCCGTCATGTCGAGGCCAAGCAGGATGAACGCGGCGGGGTTGTTGATCTCGTGCGCGATGCCGGCCGCGAGGGTGCCGAGCGTGGAGAGGCGATCGGCCTGGATCAGGCGCGTGCGCGCGGCGTGCTCGACGCTCACGTCCATGAAGAGGCCCTCGATCGCCACGACCTCGCCGGCCTTGCCGACGAGCGGATAGATCGTGCCACGCGCCGTGATCGCGTGCGCGCCGCGGCGCGCGAGGCGGGCCTCGTACGGCGAGGAGCGCATGCCCGCGCGGGCCCTCTGGACGGCCTCCTCGTACGCGGCGATCCCCTCCTGATCGACGTGCAACCCGCACAAAAACCCCGACGTCGCGAGCGCCTCGTCGAGCGGCACGCCGAGCAGGCGCTCGGCGCAGTGGTTCAGGTACACGAGCTCGAGCGTGCCAGGGTCGAGGCGGAAGATGACCAGCGGGGCGTTGTCGAGCAACGTGCGGTGTTGCTCCTCGAGCTCGCGGATCCGCGCGAGGTGCGCGACGACCTCACGCTCGTTCGCCTCCCACGCCGAGAGATCCCGGAGGAGCGCGTGACACGCGACGAGCGGATCGTCCTCCACGGCGGTGATCGTCATGGCCACGGGCAAGCGGCGCGTGTTGGCTTCTTTCGTGTGCGCGACGAGCACGAGGCGCGCGTCGGGCGCAGGCAAACCCACGGCCGGATCGGGCTCCGGATCGAGGAGCGATCCGATGTTCCGCCCGATGAGCTCCTCGCGAGAGAGGCCCGTGAGCGCGAGCGCGGCGCGGTTCGCGTCCGTCACGCGGCCATCCCGATCCCAGGCGAGCATCGCGTCGCCCGAGGTGTCGAGGATCATCGCGAGCCGACGCTCACGCGCCGAGCGGAGCGAACGGTCGATGCTGGGGCCAATGATCTCCGCGATCTCCTCGAGCAGCTCGATGGGCGCGCTCCCGGCGACGCCCGGCTGCGTGAATGACATCACGAGCGTGCCGATCACGCTCATTCCGCCGGGCGAGCGAATCGGCACCGCGACATAGGACCGATAGCCAGCGTCGCCGATCGAACGCTCGATGTCGTTGCCAAGGCGCGTGTCGTCGCAGACGTAGGGCCGAACCTCGACGTATACGCGCTGGTAGAAGCTGGGATCGAAGGGGACGCGGGCGCCGAAGCGGACGACGCCGGGAAGGTTCGGATCAGCCGTGTCCGTGTACAAGCGCTGATGGCCCTCGTCGTCGGGCAGGAGCACGGCGACACCGGCGAAGGGGAGGTGCGCCGCGAGCGTACGCAAGAGATCGTCGAACGCGGCCGGCGCGAGCAGGCTCGGGTGCCGCGCGGCCACGCGGAGGACGGCGTTGAGGACGACGAGCTTGTGCACGTCGGGCACCGATCCTCCGCTCATGGTCGTAGGTCTCCCTTCGCTGCGACGGCCGGCGCGGGGGCGCCGGTGCACCGAGCATACAAGCCTGCGGCAGCCTCGCGTCGCGCGCGCGGCACGCTTTCCCGCGCGACGTACGCGAGGGCCATCCGCTCGGCCGTGGCCGTATCGCCGAGCGCGCAGGCCGTGACGAGGCGCAGGCGCTCGGCCTCGGCGGCGACACGGCCCATCCCAAGGCGACGCCCGAGCGCACGATCGAGACGCCGAGACGCCTCGACGAAGTCACCGCTTCCCACGTATCCCCGCGCCAGCAGGTAGTCGGGCAGGCCGTCGTCCGTGGACGTCGCGGCCCACGCGCCGAGCTCCTCCGCCGCGCGTAGCTTGTCGGGCCCACGGCCGCCGGTGCCCATGAGCAGGGCGACGATCGCGTCCTTGCCGCGGGCGTTTTGCGTGGCTTCGAGCTTCACGTCGAGGGTGCGGAGCGGGTCCTCTTCGACCGTGCGGGACATGACCTCCTGATAATGCACCATCGCGCGCGCATGATCGCCCTCCGCGAGCGCGAGGTCGCCGAGCTCCTCGAGGGCGCGGTCCCGGACGTGGCGGGGAAACCGTGGTTCGTCGGCGATCGCCTGGAGCTCGACCTTGCCCGCGTCGGCTTTGCCCAATCGCACGAGGGCCCGGGCGATGGAGACGCGCGCGCCGCTCTCGCCCGGGTCGAGGGCGAGGAGCGCGCGGAGCTCCTCGATCACGCCCTCGTCGTCACCGCGGGCCCGCTCTTCCTCGGCGCGCTTGCGGCAAGCGTCGACGACGTGGGGGCACCTGCGGCCGAAGATCCCGGGCCGCTCGAAACGCGCGCGCGCCTGCGCCGCCGCAGCCTCGGGCAAGACGATGCGATCGAGATCCTCATGAAACGCGCCCTCGAGATCGACCCAGCTCGCGCCCGTGATCGACGGCAACGCTCGGCCCCCGTACCAGTCGCGCACCGCCGCCGCGCCGTAACGTTCCTTGACGAACCCCACGAACGCGCCGCTCGCCGTGTAGGCGACGCTGGAGTTTTCCCCGAGAAAACCGAGCGCGAACAGGCGTGACACGGGCGGCAGCTTGCCGAGGTCCTTCATGGCCTTGGCCCACTCGCGGGCCGAGAGCGCGCCTTCGTGCGGCGACGTCGCGACGGCGATCCCCTCGATGAGGCCAGGGTTCGGCAGGAGGCCGCCGAAGCTCCCGGCGATGCGGAAAGGCCCGCGCCCGAACGAGCCGGCCATCACGTGGGCGATCTCGTGGCCGAGCACGGGGTGGGGATATCCGTTCTGCTGGACGTAGATCTCGTTCCGCCAGGGCTTGGCGATGTAGGTGTCGGCCGCGCCCATGAGCGCGCCCTTCTGCGCGGGATCGGCGAAGAGGTACGCCGTGATCCGGGCCGGCCCTTTCGTCTCGAGAAAGGCCTCCTGCAGGGCGACGTGCGCGCTGCAATCACGGGCAAACCGGAGCGCCTCCTCGCGGGGCAAACCGCGCGGATACACCACGTCGCAACGATCACCCTCGATGCGACCGCCGAGCGCCGCGGCGATGGTCGAGGGCGTGTGCCAGTGCCCGAGGTGATGGCCAAAGAGCGTCATCCCGAGGCTCGCCGCCGCCGCGAGCGCGCCGAGCCCCGAGGTCTCCGAGCCCGCCGTCCCGCAGCCACACCCGCTGCCCGCTCCCGCCGCGGAGCCGCCGGCCC
>JANMGF010000085.1:0-4609 GCA_031374535.1 Polyangium sp. (in: bacteria) | reverse complement strand
GTCGTCTCGATGCCATTGCCGCAGGCCGTCACCGTGCAGTCCCGGTCGCAGCCGTCGCCGCTTTCGTCATTGCCGTCGTCGCAGGCCTCGCCGCTGGTCATGGTGCCGTTGCCGCAGCCGGTCGTCTTGCAGGTCGTGTCGCAGCCGTCGCCGTCGGTCGCGTTGCCGTCGTCGCAATCCTCGCCGAGCGTCGTCACGCCGTTGCCGCAGGCCGTCGCCGAGCAGTTCGAATCGCAGCCGTCGCCGTCGCTCAGGTTACCGTCGTCGCAGGTCTCGCCCTCGTTGACGATCGCATTGCCGCAGGCCGGGAGCTTGCAGTTCGAATCGCAGCCGTCGCCGTCGCTCAGGTTGCCGTCGTCGCACTCCTCGGGCGACGTCAGGATGCCGTTGCCACAGACGCTCGGCGTGCAGTTCGAATCGCAGCCGTCGCCGTCCGCCGTATTGCCGTCCTCGCAGGCCTCGCCCTCCGTGAGCACGCCGTTGCCGCACGCCGTAATCGTGCAGTTCACGTCGCAATTGTCGCCGTTCACGTCGTTGCCGTCGTCGCACGCCTCGCCGACGCCGACGAACCCGTTGCCGCACGCCGGGTTGAGGCAGTTTCCATCGCAGCCGTCGCCGCCCACGGTGTTGCCGTCGTCGCAGAGCTCGCCGCCCGTCACGACGCCGTTGCCACACGCCGTCACGGTGCAGTTCGCGTCGCAGCCGTCGCCGTTGCCCGTGTTGCTGTCGTCGCAGGTCTCGTTGCCCGCGATCACGCCGTTGCCGCACGCCGACACCGTGCAGTTCGTGTCGCAGCCGTCGCCGCTCGTCATGTTCCCGTCGTCGCAGGCCTCGCCCGTCGTGACGACGCCGCTGCCGCAGCCCGTCGGCTTGCAGGTCGAATCGCAGCCGTCCCCGTCGATCGTGTTGCCGTCGTCGCACGTCTCGGGGGCCTCGACGGCCGAGTCGCCGCAGGCGCCGACGTCGAGGGTCATGACGATGTGCATGTTCGGGAAGCCGATATCCGCGGTGGCCGTCGGCTCGTTGATCATGCAACCGGGCGCGCGGATGTAGCTCGGCGACGACTCCCCGGCGGTGTTCGAGCCGATGAAGAAGGCCGCAGGGATCTGCGTGCCGTCCGGCGAGAAGATCTCCACGACGACCTGATCGGACGTGTCGAACGAGATCGCCGGGTTCAGCGGGACCGTGATGAGCGACGACTGCTGCTCCGGCACGTTCACGCTGGTGGTCGCCCCGATCTGGACCAGGTTGGCCACCACGAACGTCGACGCGAGCGTGTAGACCTTGACGGAGACCTGCTGCGGGCCGCCGAGCGCCTCATCGACGCCGAACTGCACGCTCCGGATGCCGCTCGCCGGGATGCCGAGGCCGAACAGGTCGAACGCGCGATAATAGGAATGCTCGGTCGTGTACCCTCCGCCGGCATTGAAACAAGCCACCGAGTTCCCATACTCGACCGTCGTGGGATCGGTGTTTTGCGTGATGGGCGCGGCGCCCGCGACGCTGGCAAAGCCCAGCACCGCGCCGACGCCCATCACCCCGAAGAATCCTCGCTTCATCATCCTGAGCCTCCACGCCCTCCTCGGTGCTCGACGATAACCCCGAAACGTGCGACTGCGCCTCGCCCCGCGCCGCATCACGCGCCTTGGGACAGGAATTTGGGGAGTCGGGCCAGAGGATGGTCAAAGATTGGCGGCCAAACGATCACGGATCCGACGCGGCGGCAAGTCCGGAGAACGGACTGGGCACATTTTTTACCATCGGACGGACCGCTTCGTGGCTCAGCCCAGCGCCGCGCGTGCCGTGCTCTCCAGCGCCGCGCGTTTGGCCTGCACGCTGTCGAAGAGCGCGAGCTGACCCAAGCCGCGCACGAGGTTGTGCTCGCCCCGGGCCGGGAACCGCCGCGCGTCGAACCCGAAGTACGCCTCGCGGAGCGCGTCCGCGAGAAACCGCGCCGAGAGCTCCAGGCATATCGTGGCGAGCCCGTCCACGAGAGCCCCCGCCTCCGCGGCCGAGACGAGCCCCAAAGGCCGCGCGACCTCGCCGTACCCCGCGAGCGCCGCGCCGAACGTGCCCACGTCGATCGCGACCTTCGCCACGTCCTCGCCCGCCGGATTGCACCACGACCGGAGCGCGTCCCCCATCTCGAAGGGCCAGATCATCCGCCCGAGGGTGTCCAGATCGACGAGGCACACGGCCTGTTCGTCCCGGAACAAGAGATTCGAGATTTTCAGGTCCCCATGCGCGTGCCGCGACGGAAGCCCCGAAAGATCCGGGAGCCGTGCGGCCTCGGCGAGCAGCCTCCGCGCGCTCGGCTCTACCTCGCCGAAGAGCCGATGCCCCGCGTGATCGGCGAGCGCCCCTTCGAGCGTCGCGAGGTGCTTCTTCGTATCGTGCACCCCCGCCCGCACGTGCCGGTAATCGTGCTCCAGATCGGCCACGGCCCCGTGAAACCGCGCGACGATCCGGCCTGCTTCCCGCGCGAGCGCCACGCTCGGGACGCGGTCGAAGCTCTGCCCTTCCACGTACGAAAGCGCGCGCCAGGGCCGCCCCCCTGCGTCCTCCACCCAGAGCGCGCCGTCGTCCGTACGTACGGGCCGCGGCGTCACGAGGCCCTTTCCCGCGAGGTGCGCCGTCACCGCGTCGATGTCCTCGTTCACCACACCCGCGAACACCGGGTGCAGCTCTTGCACGATCACCTTCCCGGCGCGTCCCTCCACGACAAACGTGCGGTTGATCAGCCCCCCGCCGTGAGGCGCGTGGGGCCTCCCGGCGAGATCGCTCCATCGCGCCAGGATCGATGCGGCAATCGTCGTCTCCATCGGCGCGCGAGGATGCACTGGGCGCCCTCGATCCACAAGAATCTCGTCAATCCGCGAGCGCCCGATCGAGATCCGCTATCAGATCCGAGACCGCCTCGATCCCCACCGAGAGCCGCAACAGATCCTTCGGCACCGGCGACTCCGGCCCCTCCACGCTCGACCGATGCTCGACCAGGCTCTCCACCCCGCCGAGCGACGTCGCGCGTTTCCACAGCTCGACCCGCGAAGCGACCCGCACCGCCGCCTCTTCTCCGCCCCGGAAACGGACCGAAAGCATTCCGCCGAACCCTCCGTCCATCTGCCGCGTCGCCACCCCGTGCCCGAGGAAGGAGGGCAAACCCGGATACAGCACCGAAAGCACGCGCGGATGCCGCTCGAGGTGCTCCGCGATCGCCATCGCGCTCCGCGACGCCTCCCGCACCCGCAGGAACAAGGTCCGCATGCCCCGCACGAGCAGCCACGCCTCGAAAGGCCCGGCGATGCTGCCGATCTGCGACCGCGTCGCCCGCACGCGCCCCCAGAAATCGTCCTCCCGCGCCGTCGTCAAGGTCCCGGCGAGGACGTCCGAGTGGCCATTCAGATATTTCGTCGCCGAATGCATCACCATGTCGGCGCCCCATTCGATCGGCCGCGTGAGGACCGGCGTCGCCGACGTGGAATCCACGGAGACCCGCGCCCCCGCGGCGTGCGCGATCCGCGCCACCTCGGCGATATCCGTCACGCCCCAGAGCGGGTTTCCCGGCGTCTCCACCCACACGAGCCGCGTCTCATCCGGCCGCAATGCCGCGGCGATCTTCGCCGGATCCGTCATGTCCACGAGCGATACCCGCAGCCCGAACCGCGACGCCGGCCCGACGAGCCAGCTCCGCAAAGACCAGTACATCACCTCCGGCACGACCACGTGATCGCCCGGCGCGAGGCTCAAGAACACCGCTGTCGCCGCGGCCATCCCCGAGGCGAACAGGAGGCTCGACGCCCCGCCCTCGAGCGCCGTGATCAGGGCTTCTGCCTGGTCGAACGTCGGATTGTCCGAGCGCCCGTAGACCCTGCCCGACCGGTATTGATTGTCCGGATCACGCTGGAACGTCGACGACGGGTGGATCGGCGCGACGAGCGCCCGCGTCTCCGTATCCACCCATCCGAGCGCCTGCGCGGCAATACTCTCCCGGGCAAACGTTCGACCCTTGGATTCGCGCCGCATGGGCCTCCTTCCTCGACGGGCCCCACTCTACATCCGAATCTTCGAGGACGCCCGGCCTCTTTTCGTTTACGCTCCCCGCACGATGTCGCCCGGCCGCGTTCCCGCCCCACTCCTCGTCGCCCTTGCGCTCCTCGGTTTCGCCGGCAACTCCCTGCTTTGCCGCGCGGCGCTCGGCAGCGGCGGCGGCGGCAAAACAAGCATCGATCCTGCGACGTTCACCTCCGTGCGCCTCGCCTCGGGCGCGGCCACGCTCGTCGTGCTTCTCCTCGTGAGGGGCAGCCGCCCTCGCCAGGGCACCTTTCGCTCGGCTTTCGCGTTATTTGCTTATGCCGCGGGGTTTTCCCTCGCATACGTTCGTATCGGCGCCGGCGTCGGCGCGCTCGTCCTCTTCGGGTGTGTCCAGACGACGATGCTCGGCGCGGGCCTCCTCCGCGGTGAACGCCCCTCGGCGAGCGGATGGATGGGCCTCTTGCTCGCGCTCGCCGGCCTGCTCGTCCTCGCCGCCCCCGGCGCCACCGCGCCCGATCCCGTGGGCGCCCTGCTCATGGCCGCGGCGGGCTTCCTCTGCCCCGACGTCGCGCTCGAC
>JANMGF010000070.1:0-8598 GCA_031374535.1 Polyangium sp. (in: bacteria) | reverse complement strand
GTCGTCCTTGAGGAAGCGGATCGCGAGCACGGTGATGTTGTCCTCGCCGCCGAGCTCGTTCGCCTTCGTGATGAGGCGTCGGCACATCTCGGACGTGTCCTGCGAGGTCGTGATGATGTCGCGGATCTGCTCGTCGGTGAGCATGCCGGAGAGGCCGTCGGAGCAGAGGATGTAGACGTCGCCGAGGTGCGGCTCGTCGCTCATCAGATCCACCGCGACGTTGTCCTGCATGCCGAGCGCGCGCGTGATCACGTTCCTCGGTAGCTCCGCCCGTTGCTCCTCGGTGAGGTCGGGCATCGCCATGAGGTAGTCGTTGATCAGCGAGTGATCCCGCGTGAGCTGCTGGATCGTGCCGCCGCGGACGCGGTAGGCGCGGCTGTCGCCGACGTGGCCCACGTAGATGCGGTTCCGCCGCCTCGAGTAGACGGCGCCGACCACGGTGGTGCCCATGCCGGCACAGTCGCGCGAACGGATGCTCCGCTCGAAGATCCGCCGGTTCGCGACCATGATGCCGCTGAGCAGACGGTTTTCGTCCTCGGTCAGGTTCGCGTCGAAGTGGATCGGCCAGGTCGCGTCGTCGTTGGCCGTCGAGCGGAAGAACTCGGTGATCGAGTCCGTCGCAAGCCGGCTGGCCACGTCCCCGGCGCGATGGCCCCCCATGCCATCGGCGACGATGAACAGATCGAATTCTTGAAGGACAGCGTAGCTGTCTTCGTTGTGATCGCGCTGGAGACCGACATCGGTCATCCCGGAAGCAAATGCGCGCATAGATCTCGGCACCCTGGGACCGGGCTCAATCCGACAAATTTTACGGTTTCACGCAGCGTTTCCGCTGTCAAGCCGTCTCGATCTCGATCGCCCCTCATGCACCCTCCCCTCGACGCGACGACGCGTCCGTGCCGCCGGCGCGACGCCTAGACCTCCAGGATGTCCTTTTCCTTGGCGGCGATGACGACGTCGACCTGCTTGATACCCTCGGCCACGACGTCCTCGATCTTCTTCTTCGTGCGATCGGCGTCGTCGCCGCTGACCTCGCCGTCGTTGTCGAGCGTCTCGACCATCTCGTTCGCGTCCCTGCGATGCTTACGGATCGCGACGCGCGCCTCCTCCCCGTACTTCTTGGTCAGCTTGACCATCTCCTTGCGCCGCTCCTCGGTGAGCTGCGGGATCGGGATACGGATGAGGTCGGAGTCGACCTGCGGGTTCAGGTTGAGGTCGCTCTCGCGGATCGCCTTGTCCACGACCTTCACCTGGTTCTTCTCCCAGGGCTTGATCGTGATGAGACGAGGCTCGGGCACGCTCACCGTGGCCATCTGGTGCAGGGGCGTGGGGACGCCGTAGTAGTCGACGCGAATGCCGTCGAGCATCCCGGCGTGGGCGCGGCCCGTGCGCACGCGCGTGAGATCACGGCGGAGCGCCTCGATGGACTTCTCGATGCCTGCCCGCAATTCCTTCATCACGTCTTCCAGCATGCCGGTCTCTCCTCGGTCTCGTGCGGCGGGGGCGAGCTTAGCGCTCTTTTGTGCAGGAGGGGTGCGTTGCGGAGGCCCTCTCGATGCGGATGACGGAAACAGAGCCGCCCCGACGAACGCGAGCGCGCCCGACAGGCCCGACAGGCCGGGTTTTTGCGGTTCGCCCGCCGGGCCGCCCCTGCACGCTCCCCCAAGGCTGGGACCGTAGTAGGTGTAGGGGAGGCGCGATGCGTGACCTCGACTGGAAGAGCTTCGACGTCCTGGTCGTGGACGACGAGCAGGACAACCTCGACGCGTTCCGGTTCGCCTTCCGGAAGACGTTTTCCCTTCACTACGCCCTCGGCGGGACGCAGGCTCTCGAAGAGCTCGCGCGGCTCGACGCGGCCCTGATCGTGACCGATCAGCGCATGCCGGGGATGAGCGGGCTCGAGCTCTTGCGCCGCGCCAAGCAGATGCGGCCGGACGCGATCGGGATCCTGCTCACCGCGTACGCCGATCTGCCCGTGCTGGTCGACGCGATCAACGCGGGCACGGTGTACCGCTACGTGCAGAAGCCGTGGGACGGGCAAGAGCTCGCCGCGATCCTCCGCCAGGCGATCAGCGTGTTCGCCACGATGCGCGAGAACAAGCGGCTGCGTGATCAGCTCGCGCACTATGCAGGTTACCTCGAGCGCGAGCAGCGAGACCCCATCGACTTCGGCGAGCTCATCTGCAACTCCGCCGCGATGAAGGAGGTCTCGGCGCGCATCGGCGAGGTCGCGCCGACCTCGACACACGTGCTCGTCGAGGGCCGGGTCGGCGCCGAGAAGGAGATCGTGGCGCGCGCGATTCACGTCGGATCACCGCGGGAAGAGCGCCCCTTCGTCAAGATCACGTGCGCGGCGTTCCGCGGGGAGGCGCTCGAGCGCGAGATCTTCGGGTATCGACGCGGCGCGTTCGAAGGCGCGACGGCCGATCGCGCAGGCCGCGTCGAGCTCGCCCACGGCGGCACGCTTTACCTCGAAGATCCCGGTCCGCCGTCGAGCTCGCTGCAGGCGCGGCTCGCTCGTTTGCTCGACACCGGTGAGGCCGAACGTGTCGGGGACGCCGAGCCGCGCCGCCTCGATGTGCGCCTCCTCGTCTCGGTGACCCCCGATCTCGACGAGGCGTGGGGCCGCGAGGTGTTGCCCGAGCTCGCCTCGCGCCTCCGCGTCTTCCCCATCCACCTTCCGCCCCTCAGCGAACGCCGCGAGGACATCCGCCCGCTCGCCGAGCACTTCCTCCGCAAGTACACGCGCCGCAACACCCGCGCCGCGCGCTCGCTCTCGAACGAGGCCATGGCGAAGCTCGAGGCGTACACCTTCCCCGGCAACGTGCGCGAGCTCGAGAACGTCGTCGAGCGCGCGGCCATCCTCGCGCGCGGCGACGTGATCCAGCCCGAGCACCTGGCCTTCGTTCCGCCCGTCCCTTCGTGGGAAAAGGCGGCCCCTCCCGCGCCACGCGTGGCGTCGATCGACACGGACGCCGGGGCGCGGCGGCAGAACCTCGACTCGCAGCTCGAGGAGATCGAGCGTCGCGAGATGCTCGCCGCGCTCGAACGATGCAGCGGCAACAAGGCCGAGATGGCTCGCTTGCTCGGCGTGCAACGCACGACGCTCTACTACCGGCTGAAGCGCCTCGGGATCGAAGTCTAGGCCGTGACCTTCCGGGCGCGAACGACGACGCGGTTCTCTGCGCCGAACGGATCTTCATCGCCGCGGGCAGAGCGCGGGCAGAGCAATCTCTCCGCGCCGCCGAAGAGTTGACGCCGCCTCCTCGCCTGCGCGATGATCGCGGCGTTGTCCGGTTTTTCCGGAGCGCCGCCGCGGCGCCTCGAGGGAACAACGGGACGGACGAGAGCGAGATGCGATGGCTTTCTGGAGCACGGCCGATGTGGAGCTCGTTTCGCGCATCATCACGGCGCAAACGAAGAACGATCGCCGCGTGCGAGGCAAGCTGACCTTGCACTTCGCCGAGGCGCAGACGCAGGGGAACGCCGACCACGCGGCCGACGCTTGCGCCGGGATCGCCGAGAACCTCCTCGGCGAGGCCGATGATCACGAGCAGCTCATCGGCGCGGAGGCTGAGCTCGCCTCCGCGCTCCGGATGCGCCTGCCGCCGGGGGTCGCGTCGATCCGCTCGATCGATCTCGCGGCGCTGCATGTCGTCGGCGATCCGGGCACGTCGGCGGCGCTCCGGCGCGCGTCGACCACGAGCATGCGTGCCGTGACGGGCTCGCCCTCCTCGATGCCTCCGAGCGGGGAAGCCCCCTCGAGTAGCTTCCGCGTCGCGCAGCTCGCCTCGTCGCCCTCGGGCAGCTTCCGCGCGCCGCTCTCGACCTCCTCGGGGCCGGCGAGTGGCCCTGTTTCAACGTCTCGGTCGACGCTTGGGGGCTACGCTCCGGCAAGCGGAGCTACGCCCCCAAACCCCCCGCCCCGCTCTTCCCTCCCCACGAGGCGCGGCACGCTCGGCCGCATGCGCGCGATCACCCCCGGCATGATGCTCGCTCCCGGCGCGCCCCCCGAGGCGATCGGCCAGGCCCTCGCGCCTTTCGTGCGTGACTGCGCAGGCCGCATGCTCGTGGGTTTCCTCCGCGCTTACGACCTGGTCGCGCTCCGCGGCCTCGCGCTCGAGGAAGGCTCGGCCGAGATGCTGGCTGCGCTCGTCCCGGTCTCCGACGCGCCGCTCGGCGGCTACGAAGCCAGCCGCACGGCCGAGCTCGGGCGCTGGCAAAATGCCTTCGGCGAGCCCGTGTTCCAGCGCGTACGCCGCGAGAGCCAGGTCGCGGCCATCTACCTCGCGCACGCGGCGCTCGCCCGCCTCGGCGTGCCCCCGAACATCGCCCTGCCCATCCTCCAGGAGGCCGCGCCTGCTGCCTTCTCCGGCGAGCGCGGCACGGTCCTCGAGATGGCGCGGTACATCTCGATCCCCGCGGAGAGCCTCGTGCCCACGCTCTGCAACCACCTCGTCGACGTCGTCGGCCACGGCGACGCGGCAGAGCTCTCGGCAGCGCTCGCCCCGCTTGTCACGTCGGTCGAGGAGGACATGACCGTCGCCGCGACCTTCGCGAAAGACGCGACGGGCGTCTAGACACGAGCATCGTTCCCTTCGCGCTCGCAAAAGGCTAGAGCGTCCTTTGTGCTCCGCGCGTCCATCCGACGTCTCGCTGCGATCACCACCATGATCACCGCCTCCTCGGTTTCCATGCTGTCCTGCTCGAAGGCCGGAGGTGGCGGGTCTCCAGCCGTCCGCCCCGAGGCCGGCGCTTCGGCGAGCACCTCGCCCCCGCAAGGCCCCGCCGATCCCCCTGCCCCGCCCGACTCGCCCGATCGTGCATTTGCCGCGCTCGCCGCGCGTTTCCTCGAGGGGTACCTCGCGCGCGAGCCCGTCGCCTCCACCGAGGTCGGCGCACACGCGCACGACGCGCGCTGGCCCGATCGCAGCGCCGAGGGCGAGGCCGAAGCGCGCCGCTTTTACGTCGGCATCCTCGACGAGCTCGGCCGGATCCCCGTCTCTGCGCTCGACACGCAGGCCCGCGTGGATCACGCGATGCTCGACAACCAGCTTCGTTACTCGCTCTTCGCGATCGACGCGTTACGCGAGGCGGAAGAGAGCCCCCTCTACTACACGCGCCTCGTCGGCGACGGCCTCGATCCGCTCGTGACCCGCAGCTTCGGAACACCCGCGTCCCGGGCACGCAGCCTCGCCGGCAGGCTCGAAGGCATCCCCACGATCGTTGCGGTTGCAAAGAAGCGGCTCGGCCGTCCCCCGCGCCTGCACACCGAGACGGCCATCGTGCAGAACCGCGGCCTCGTCTCGCTCTGCCGCGGCGACGTCCTCGCGCCTTACGCAAAGCTCCCCGACCCGGCCCTCGTCTCGGCCCTCGCGGCGGCGAGCGAGCGGGCGGCCAAGGCGCTCGAAGACCTCCAGGTCTTCCTGGAGAAGGACCTCCTCCCCCGCAGCGACGGCGCGATCCGCCTCGGCCGTGCGCGCTTCGAGAAGAAGCTCCATTTCTACCTCGACGACGACATCGACGCCGACGCGATCGCGAAGGGCGCACGCGCGCTCCTCGAACGTACGCAGACCGAGATGGTCGAGACCTCGAAGGAGCTCTGGCCGACGCTCTTTCCCAAACGAAAGTTGCCCACGACGACGACGCAGGTCGATCGGAAGGCGCTCGTGCGTGAGGTGCTCGCGGCGCTCGGCGACGATCATCCGACGAACGAGACCATCGTCGCCGAGGCCCGTGATCTCGTGCAGAAGGCGACCGCGTTCGTCCGCGAGCGTGACATCGTGCGCGTGCCCGACGAGGTCTGTCAGGTCATCGAGATGCCCGAGTACCGGCGCGGCGTCTCCATCGCGTACTGCGACGCTTCGGGCCCACTCGAGGAGCGATCCGAGACCTTCTACGCCATCGCGCCCACGCCGAACGACTGGGACGACAAGCGCCGCCTCTCGTTTTACCGCGAGTACAACCGCAGCATGCTCGCCGACCTCACCGTGCACGAGGCCATGCCCGGTCACTTCCTCCAGCTCATGTACAACAACCGCTTCCCCTCGAAGCTCCGCGCCGTCTTCTCGAGCGGCCCCTTCGTCGAGGGCTGGGCCGTCTACAGCGAGTGGGTCATGGCCAAGCACGGCTTCGGCGGCCCGAAGGTGCGGATCCAGCGCGAGAAGATGGTGCTCCGGCTCGCGGTCAACGCCCTGCTCGACCACGGCGTGCACGCGGGCTCGATGACCGAGGCCGAGGGGCTCACGCTCATGACGAACGAGGCCTTCCAGGAGGAGGGCGAGGCCGTGGGCAAATGGAAACGCGCGCTGCTCACGAGCGCCCAGCTCACGACCTACTACCACGGCTTCACCGAGATGATGAAGCTCCGCGCCGCGAACGAAGACGCGCCGGGTTTTACCGAGAGAACGTTTCACGACAAAGTATTGAGCTTCGGCTCGCCGTCGATGCGCCACCTGCGCGCGCTCGTCCGGCCGTAGGCAGGTCGCGAGCGCATGCTCCGTTTCCTCCGCCTCGCCCTGCGAAAACGCGCCTTCGAGCGCAAGCTTTCGGTCTTGCCGAAGCTCCTCGGCGGCGATCGTGTGGCTGAGGCCGAGGCCGAAGCTTTGGACGCGCTCGCCATCGCCGAGGAGGTCTTCGGCAAGGAGGCGGCCGAGCTCACGACGCCGCTCTACGTGATCGCCGCGGCGCGTCTCTCGGCGGGCCGCATGGAGGACGCGCTCGTCTCTTGCTCCCGCGCGATCCGCATCGCCGAGGCGCTGGCCGGCGTACCCACCGAGCCACGCTTGCCCAAGCTCTACGAGCTCGCGGCGGCCATCCACGAACGAGCGGGCCGACGCGACGAGACCACGCGCCTCTACCGCAGGCTCCTCGCGGGGTACGAGCGCATGCGTACGCCCGACGAGGCCGCGATCGCCGACGTCGCGGGCCGGCTCGGCCTTCTCCTCGGCAAACAAAAGCAGACCGCCGAGGCCGAGCTCCTCCTCGGTCGCGCGCTTTCGATCACCGAACGTGTCTTCGGCGCGCGCTCACGCCCTGCGGCCGAGGTCCTCTACAACCTCGGCACGATGCTCGCGGCCGCGGGCCGGCGGGACGACGCCGCGCGATCCTTGCGACGCGCCATCGGCATCCTCGCCGAAGGCGCGTCGCGATCCGACCCGGCGCTCTTCGCCCTTTCGCAACACAACCTCGCGACGATTGTCGAGGCCGAGGGCCGCCTCGACGAAGCCGAGGATCTCTACCGACGCGCCCTCGTTGCGCATGAAGCTTCGACAGACTCTCAACAATCGGAGATCCGCCCCACGCTCGTTCGCCTGGGCCACCTCCTCGCCACCACGGGCCGGACGAGCGAAGCCCGCGTCCTCTACGAACGAGCACGGAACCTCGCCGAACACGAATTCGGGGCGGATCACGCGATCACCGCCGGAATCCGTGCGTTCCTGGACGCCACGGCGCCCACGTAGTGAAGGAAACGCCCGAGCAAATTCGTTTTTTATCCAACGTCCATTTTTCGTGGGAACGTATAGATTTTGTCCGAACTTCACATCAAACATTAAACACACCTTGCACAACCTTGAACACGAACTACACCCAGGCCCGCCGGCGCAAACATCGTCGGCGGACTTCTTCTTGGAGGTTATCTGGTGAAGAACCTGGGAATTCTTGTTGGTTGCACCTCGATCCTTGCTCTCCTCGCCGTCACGGGCTGCGGCGATGACACGTCCGGCTCGGGTGGCAGCGGCGGAACCTCGTCCTCGACGGGCACCGGCGGCGCAGGCGGCGCAGGCGGCGCAGGTGGCGCAGGCGGCGCGGGTGGCGCGGGTGGTGGTGGCGGCGCAGGCGGCGGCGGCGCGGCCAAGGCGAACGTACGCGTGGCTCACCTCGCCCCGGACGCCCCGGCGGTCGACTTCTGCATCCAGCCCGCGGGCGGCGAGTTCGCGGGCCCCGTACTGAAGGGGCTCGGAGCGACCGCGGGGCTCCCGTACCCGAACGTGACGCAGTACCTCGAGCTCGAAGCGACGACCTACACCGCGCGCCTCGTCGCGCCCAACGCGGCCGACTGCACGAAGTCGCTCGCGGACCTGCCCGACATCCCGGGCGTCGCCGTCGAGGCCGGCAAGTTCTACACGCTCGCGGCCATCGGCGAGCTCGCCGCAGGCGCGGCGAACGCATTCGAGGTGAAGGCCTACGTCGACGACGGCGTCCCGACGGCCGGCAAGATCAAGCTCCGCTTCGTTCACGCCTCCCCCGACGCGCCGAACGTCGACGTGGGCCTCGGCAAAGGCGCCAATTTCACGAAGCTCTTCCCGAACGTCCCCTACCCGATGGAGGGCATGGCGGGCGGCAAGATCTACCTCGAGACCGATCCCGTCATGAACGCGGCCATCTCCGTCCGCGTCGCCGACTTGGCGCCCGACGTGCTCACCCTCGAGCCCGTCAACATCCCCGCCGGCGCCATCGTGACGGCCTGGGCCATCGGCAAGCTCGCCGGTGCCCCCGCGACGCCCCTGAAGGCGCTCGTCTGCGTGGACACGGCGTCGAAGGATCTGCTCACGACCTGCAGCGTCCTGCCCTGACCTGATCCTGCCGCTCGGGGCG
>JANMGF010000061.1:0-1155 GCA_031374535.1 Polyangium sp. (in: bacteria) | reverse complement strand
CGCGGAAGAGGGCGTCGGCCGTGTCCACCGTCCCGGAGACGGCCGCCTTCTGCCGCTTCTTTTGCGCCACGACCTCCGCGGTGCGCTCCACCGCCACCAGCGCGTTTTCCACCTCGACGAAGGCCCGAAGGATGACGCCTTGGTAGTTGTACATCGCCTGAACCTGGATCGCCTTCGAGGCGTCGAGCTGCGCTTCGAGCCCGCTCCGGTTCAGGAGAGGCGCGGTGAGCCCACCGACCGCCGAATAGACGAGTGACTCGGGCGTGATGAACAGAAACCTCGGATCGAAGGATTGGAAACCGACACCGGCGGAGAGCGTGAGGCTCGGGTAGAACGCCTTGCGCGCCGCCGCGACGTCGAACTTGCTCGCCTGGACCTGGAGCTCGGCCTCGCGAATGTCGGCGCGATTCCTGAGTAGATCGGAGGGAATGCCCAGGGAAATCCTGGCCACGACGTCGCGGAGCAGGAGGTCCTTCGAGCGAACGATCGGCTGGGGGACGCGCCCGAGGAGCAGGTTGATCTGGTTCTCCGTCTCCGTCCGCTGCCAAAGCGTCGCCGTCACCATCGCCTCGGTGCTCGCGAGCTGGCCCTCGAGCTGCTGGACCGAAAGCTCGTTCGCGCGTCCCGCTTCTTTTTGGAGGCGCATGATTTCGAGTGACTGCGTCTGTCGCGCCACGGTCTGCGCCAGGATCTCCTGCTGGTCATCGAGCGCGAGGAGCTCGAAGTACGCGAGGGCGACCTCCGAGACCAAGATCGTGATGACGAGGTTCGTGCCCTCGAGGGTCGCGAGGTACTGGGCCCGCGCCGCGCTGCGTTTGCTCCGCAGCTTTCCCCAGACGTCGATCTCCCAGCTCGCCTGCAAACCGACCACGAAGTCCCCGTAATGCATGGGGACGCGCCGACCGGGGGTGATGTCCGTGGTCGCGTTTCCGGCGCCATCCATCGTGTAGGTGCCGAATTTGCGGACACCCGCGCCCACGCCGAGGGAGACCTGCGGCAGCACGGCGCCCGTCGACTGCCGGACGCCCGCGCGCGCGATTTCGACGCGCTGCAATGCGATGCGAAGGTCGTAGTTGTTCTCGAGCGCCGTCGCGACAAGCGCGTTGAGGTTCTCGTCGGCGAAGTAGTCCTGCCACTTCATGCTGGCCGCGGATG
>JANMGF010000060.1:0-1360 GCA_031374535.1 Polyangium sp. (in: bacteria) | reverse complement strand
GTCGAGCGCGCGGCGCAGCATGTCCTCGGGGAGCACGGCTTTCGGCCGCGCAGGCCGCTTCGTCGGGGTGGCCGCGCGGAGGGCGCGGCGGGGAGCGGGGCTCTGGGGAGGAGGGCTCGGCGCCTCGTGCGAGGGATGCCTTCGCGCCTTGGGTTTCGTCGGCTTCCCCGTCCCAGCGGGGGCGAAGGACCCCGCGTTTTCCTTCGCCTTGCGCACGGATCGAGCTTAGCAAGGCCTGCGCCAGCGTCCAGAAATCGACAGTGCTCATGGAATCGGTCGTGCCCCCTCGTACGCCGGCGCTTGCGCCTCGGGCGGAGGCACGCCAAGGTCTCGGCTCTTTATGGGCCAGCGGGTTACGGAACGACGTGGTTCGAGCGCGAGGCGGGGCTTTTGGGGGGCCCTTGTGGCGCTCGGGCTCGGGGTCTTCGCCGTCGGGTGCGGTCGTCCGGCGACACGCGCCGACTGCGACGAGATCTTCGACAAGAGCGCGGCGATCGAGCTGCACGCCCAGAACGTCACCGATCCGGCCGAGGTCGAGAAGAGGACGGCCGCCGTGCGCAAGGCCCGAGGGGACGAGCTCGTGAGCAAGTGCGTGGGCCGGCGCATCACGCAACGCGCGATGGAGTGCGTGCGCCGGGCGGCGACGGCCGCAGAGGTCGATCGGTGTCTCGATTGAGCGTGACGGCGACGCGCGCCGAGGTCGTCATGACGCTCGTCATCGTGGTCCTCGCCGTGGGTTTCGTCCTCTCGAAGCCGATTCGCCGCTCGTTTTCGGATCATCCCTCGGCGGAGACGTGCGCGGCCCTTCTGGATCGTTACGTGGAGCACATCGTCCGCGCGATCGATCCGAAGCCGCCGGCGCTCGAGCTGACCTCGCGCAAGACGCAGGCCCGGATGATCGCCTCGGGGGATCCCAAGTTCGCGCGCTGCCCGCTGTACCTCACCCAGGACGAGGCCGCGTGTGCGATGCGCTCGGGGAACGCGGACGAGTTCGAGCGATGTCTACCTTGAGACGGAACGACAATTTCGGAGAGGGGACCGGAATGGGACGTGGGAATCCAGCTGTCGTGTCGACCGGAACGTCGTTTCCTGGTCGCGTCGGCGGCCCCTATGGTAGGGTCTCTTCGGGCCTCCAGGAGCCATATCGATCGCCGTGAAAGTCATCTCCCCGCTTCTCGGCTTCAACAACAACGTCAAGCACAAGGGGCGTGTCTTCCATATTCAAACGGAAGACTCGGGGCACCGACACCCGCACGTCATCACGCATCTTTTTGCGGACGGTGGGCGCATCCTGAAGACCCTGAAGACCTCCTACGCCGAGCACCTCAGCGAGGCGAACATCCAGGAGACCGTCCGTACG
>JANMGF010000025.1:0-7585 GCA_031374535.1 Polyangium sp. (in: bacteria) | reverse complement strand
CCGGACAACATCCTCGTCACCGATGCTTTCTGGTCCGCGCCTTTCGCGCCGGGCGGCGTGAAGCTCGTCGATTTCGGGATCTCGGCGCGTGCGGGGAATCCTTCACCGATCACCACCTTCGGGTCCGTCGTCGGCACGACGCCGTATCTCCCACCGGAGCTGATCTCCGCGGGGACGTGGCCCCCGGATCGGGAGGGATTTACCCGCGACGTGTTCGCCTTCGGGGTCCTTGGCTGGGAGCTTCTCTTCGGCGCGCATCCCACGGGACTGCCTGGCGATGCACTCCAGCCAGCCTATTACGATGTGTATCGTGATGCATCGGAGAATCGCCGCGTTTGGCCCCCGTCGTCGCCGGAAGGCCCCTGGATCACGACCATCCGCGCATGCCTTGCGCTCGATCCGCAGCGCCGCCCTGCCCATGGCGCCGCGCTTCTCGACGTCCTGCGAACCGGGAGCCCCTCTCTCTCGGGTTCCACACACGAGCACCGCGCCCCGACCGCGGCGCACGTTTCACCAACGGCGGCACAGACGCCCCTCTTCGTGACCGAGGCCATGCGCGGCCCCCCCGTCTTGCCTCCTCCCACTGCGCCGACCGCCTCCATGCCGTACCGGCGAGAAACCGCGTCGCCCCTGCCTCCCCTGCCCCTATCGCGTGGGGCAAGCGGGCCGCGGAGCTTGCTCGTCCTTGTTTTGGCTGCGGCGTCCGGCGCATTCGCGCTCTGGCTCTTCATGCCCACGAAAAGCCCCGCGGTGCCCGAGACCGCAGTGCCCATCCTCCCCACGGCGAAGGCGCCCCCGTCACCCGTCCAGACCGTCAGCCACACGCCACCACCGGCTCCGCCGAAGTTTTGCTGTGACAAAGAGAAGGGGTGCGCCTCCGGGATCCCGTGTGAGCCGAGCCGCTGCGAGGGGAGCCTTCCGGAGCGTACGTGGACGCTCCGCATGGCTGGGGCTGAAACCACGGACGGACAAGATCTGGCGGGCACCCATCCGGGGGCGACGGTCTGCATGCGCAACGAGGCGTCCGGAGAAAAGGCTTGCGCTCCGATGACGAGAATCGCGAAAACGGGGGGCGATCGCGTCAACGTCCTGCACGCGAGCACGAAGGATCTCACATATGGCCGGATCTTCATCCGCGTCGTCGAGGGGAGCCGGGACCTCTATCCCGAAGCTCGAATCGCCGACAACCTCGACGGACTCAGGAACTCCATCCTGTGCCGGGGGATGCGTCTCCGCGCCGGCCCCAGGGACACAGCGCCCGTCCACGTCATCGTCTACCTGGAAAAACCATGACCCGCTCCGTCTCGACCCCGACCACGGAAGAGCACAGGCCCCCCACGGCCGAACAAGCGGATCGAGGCCGCCCGGTCCTGCTCGCGGCATTCCCGACCGCCACGGTCCTCCCCATGCCGAAGGCGAACACGCCCGTCGGGCGTGCTTGGCTCGCCGAGGCCGGAATCGTGGATCCCAAGGTCTCGAGCCAGCACCTTAGCTTCACGTTCGAGGGAGGGCGCTGGAAGGTCTCCGATCTTGGCTCCCGTAACTTCACGTTCCGGAATGGCCATCGCCTCGAAGCCGAATCCAAGGTGCCCCTCGAAGATGGAATGGTCCTTCGAATCGGCGGCACCTTACTCGTCTTTCGAGAGGCGTATCGTGGCCCGCTCCGTCCTCTGGAACCTCTGGGGACCCTCGTCGGCCCCTTCGGGCTCGCGGACATGCGTGCGGCCATCGCGGCGCTTGCTGCGCGGCGAACCCATCCCGTGCTGCTCGAAGGACAAACTGGCACGGGCAAGGAGGCCCTCGCGCAGGAGGTCGCACGCGCGCTCGGTCGATTCCACAAATATACGGCGGTCAACGTGGCGGGCATTCCCGAGACGCTCTTCGATGGGCAGCTCTTCGGCTGGGAGCGAGGTGCGTTCTCCGGCAGCGTCGACGCCAAACCGGGAGTCCTTCGATCCCACCAGGGAGGCGCCGTATTTCTCGACGAGCTCGGCGAACTCCCGAGCACCTCGCAGCCCAAGCTCCTGCGCGTGCTCGACGGCCATGGTGTCTTGCCCCTTGGCGGCTCGCGCGAGGTGCCCGTCGACGTCGCGATCGTGGCGGCGACGAACCGGAACCTCGCCGAGTGTGTCGAGCGCGGCACTTTCCGGCGGGACCTCTTCGCGCGATTCACCTACCGCGTGACATTGCCGCCGCTCATGAAGCGCACCGAGGACATCTTCGCCGTGGCCAAGGCGCTCTGGGAGCGCAGGTATGGCCACCTCGATCTCGGACGCGTGCGCGTGGACGTCGAGGCGGTCGAGCTCCTCATGCTGCAAGCTTGGCCAGGGAACGTGCGGGATCTCGATCGGGTGGTGGCGTCGATGGATCCCGGGGTCGGCATGAAGCTATCGGCTGTCGAGCAGGTCCTCGGGATACGCGCGTCCCAGGCCGCGCCGCCGCCGACGCCGAAGGCCATCGCGAGGGCGATCGCGGATGCCGAGGGCAACAAGTCGGAGGCGGCGCGGCGGCTCGGGATTTCGCGGGGGTACATGCAGAGGCAGCTCGACGAGAAAAAGGGGACGTGAGCGGCGAAAGCTCGGCTTTAGGGCTCCCCTCACAGATCAATCTGCATCCCGAGCTCCACCACCCTCCCCGGCGGCAGCCCGAAATACGTCGTTGCCGGTCGCGCATTGCGTGAGATGAAGGCGAACAGATCCTTTCGCCACTTCATCATCCTCGATCGTCCCGTCGGCAAGAGCGTCTCGCGGCCCAGGTAGTAACTCGTCTTTCGGAGCTCCACGGCGAGGCCCTCGTCCTTGCACGCGGCGAGCACGCTCGGCACGTTCGGGGTCTGCATGAAGCCGTAACGCGCCGTGACGCGGAAGAAGCCGTGACCCAGGGAGGCCACCGTGACCCGCTCCTCGGGCGGGATCTCGGGGACACGCTCGTTCGAGATGGAGAGGAGCACGACCTGCTCGTGGAGCACCTGGTTGTGCTTGAAATGGTGGAGCAACACGGGCGGAGCGCCCTCGGGGTTCGACGCCATGAACACGGCCGTGCCAGACACCCGCGGCGGCCTCCTCCGATCCACGTCTTGAAGGAAAAGATCGAGCGGAAGAATGTCCTTCTTGAACGCCTCGCCGAGCATCCGGCGCCCCGTCTTCCAGGTCGTCATCACGGTGTAGATCGCGGCTCCCATGACGATCGGAAACCAGCCGCCGTGGAAAAACTTCGCGGCGTTCGCGCCGAAAAACGCGAGATCGATGGCGAGGAAAACGAGGACGGGCGGGAGCGCCTTCCACAGGGGCCACTTCCAGCGTTGCCGTATCACCACGAAATAGACGATCGTCGTGATGCCCATCGTCCCGGTGACCGCGATCCCATAAGCCGCGGCGAGCGCGCCCGAGCTCTGGAACGCAAAAACGAGCCAGATACACGCCACGCAAAGCGCGCGATTGATCTCGGGGATGAAGATCTGGCCTTCGGTCTCCTTGGACGTGTGGACGATGGTCACGCGCGGGAAATACCCGAGCTGCACGGCCTGCTGCGTGAGCGAAAACGCCCCGGAGATGAGCGCCTGCGAGGCGACGATCGTGGCCGCGGTCGCGATGGCGACCGTGGGATACAACGCCCAGGCGGGGACCAGGGCGTAAAACGGGTTCGCCGCCGCGGATGGATTCTGGAGGAGGCACGCGCCTTGCCCGAAATAGTTGAGGAGCAGCGCCGGGCAGACGACGGCATACCACACCGCACGAATGGGACGGCGCCCGAAATGCCCCATGTCTGCGTAAAGCGCCTCGCCGCCCGTGATACACAGGACGACGGCGCCGAGGAGCAAGAACCCGTGGCCCCGGTGTTCCAGGAAAAACGACACGGCATACCGCGGATTCACCGCCGCGAGCACCGCCGGCTGCTCCCAGATCCATCGCACGCCGAGCGCCGCGATCGTCACGAACCAGACCAGCGTGATCGGCCCGAACACGCTCCCAATGCCCGCGGTTCCACGCTTCTGCACGTAGAAAAGCGACAGCAATACGACAATGGTCAACGGCACGACCGCCGGCTTCAACGCCGCCGTGGCGACCTCCAGCCCTTCCATGGCCGAGAGCACCGAGATCGCCGGCGTGATGACCCCGTCCCCGTACAAGAGCGCCGCGCCGAAAAGCACGAGGAGCACGAGCGGACCCGTGACGGGGCGCCCGTCCTTGCGAGGAGGGACGAGCGCGAGCAGGGCCAGGATCCCGCCGGATCCCTGATTGTCGGCTTTCAGAATGAACGTCAGGTACTTGACCGTCACCACCATCATCAAGGACCAGAACACGAGCGACAGGACGCCGAGGACGTTCGCTGGCGTCGGATCGACCCGGTGCATGCTCGCCGGGCTGAAGCATTCCTTGATGGCGTAAAGCGGGCTCGTGCCGATGTCGCCGAAGACGACGCCGAGGGCGCCGAGGAGAAGCGGCCAGCGGGATCCGTGCGATACGTGCGCCGTGGGCTGCGTATTCGCGACGGACGCGCTTGGCTGGGAAGGATCGAGAGACATGGTGCGGGAGAGGTGTAGTCCCATCCGCGCCCGCCCCGACGGTACGCCCGCAATCTTGATACTTTCTTGATGCCCAGGCTCCGGACCTTGACGTCACGCTGACCCGAAACGCCGTATACGAGTCGCATGCATCTCACCTGCATGCCCTGTCCCGGACGAGCCCTCCTGGCGGCCGCCTTGCTGCTGGGCCTGGTCGAGGATGCTCGCGCGGAGGAGACCCCGGACGGCGGCAAGCCCACCGCCTCCTTCCAGCTCGGGGGGTACGTCGAAGGGTTCTACCAGTGGAACCTCGGCAAACCATCGAATGGCATCACGAACTATCGCGGATTCGACAACCGGCACAACACCTTCACGCTCTCGAACCTCGCGCTCGACGCGTCGTGGGATCTCGAGGATCTCGTCGGCCGCGTGACGCTCCAGGTGGGGCACACGCCGAGCACCTATTACCTCGCCGAGCCGGCGTCGGCGGGGGCGAGCGGGGCGAACGCCACGGGACCGGAGTTGTGGAAATACGTCCAGCAGGCCTATGCGGGATACCGATTCGACGTGGGTCGCGGGCTCCTGCTCCAGGCGGGGCTTTTCCTCTCGCCGATCGGCCCGGAGGGGATGGCCGTCCGTGACAACTGGACGTGGTCCCGCTCGAACCTCTTTTTCGGATTGCCATTCTACCACACCGGCGCGCGCCTGACGTACCCTCTGAGCGAAGCGTGGGCCGTGACCCTCGCCTGTTACAATGGATGGAACAGCGTCGTCGACAACAACGACGAGAAATCGCTGTCGGCGCAGGTCACCTACACGCGCCCCGAAAGCCTCGCGCTTTCTCTCCTCTATTTCACGGGCGTGGAGCGGCCCCGCGGCGCTGTCGAGGGGCGGGCGTGGCGGCACCTCGTCGACATGCACGCGACCTTTCATGCGACCCCGAGGCTCTCGCTGATGGCGCATGTCAATGCCGGCACGGAGCCCAATCGTATCGGCACGAGCGCCTGGGCGGCGGGCGCGCTCTACGCGCGTTTCCGCGTCTCGAAGACGCTTTTCCTCGCCGCCCGCGGAGATGTATTCCGCGAGCGCGTGCCGTCCGGCGAAGGTGGCGCGGCCGCGGCCCTTTTTTGGCCCGTCCCGTGGGTCGCCTCGGGGACGGCGACCGTCGACCTGCGCCCCCACGAGCGCGCCTCGTTCCGCCTCGAATACCGGCACGATCAAGCGGCCGGGGACATGTATTTCGGCGACGCCGTGATCGGAGACGGCATCACCACGCCGTTTACCCCGAACCGCCGCGCCCAGGACACCGTCACGGCCGGCGTGACGACGTGGTTTTGAAATGAGTCCTTACAGAAATCAGGACGACAAGACCGAAATCGGTGAGGCGACGAGCACGAACGGCGACGAGGGCGCCCTGCTCTGGATGGGGCTCGCTCTGGGCATCTTGCTCATGGCCAGCGAGGCGGCTCAACCGGGCGCCTGGGGCGCCGTGGGGTCCCTCGGCATTCTCTTGTCGATCCTCGTGCTGCGTGGCCTCGTGGACCATGCCGTTCGACCATGAACGCTGACAGCTGACAAACGGTCCGCCATGAGGGACGCTGCTTGCCGACGATGAACGGCCCCGAACACCGACCCGATCCCGACGCGCTCCTCCGGAGGGCCCAGGAGGAGGAACGCGCCAAACGCGCGCGGCTGCGTATCTTCTTCGGGTTCGCCCCGGGCGTCGGCAAGACGTACCGCATGCTCCAGGTCGCGCAGGACAGACTCGCCGATCCGAAGCTCGACGTGGTGGTCGGGCTCGTCGAGACGCATCGACGCGCGGAGACCGAAAGCCTCCTCGCGGGGCTCGAGGTCCTGCCGAGGCGGGCCGTTTCGTACCGCGGCCACACGCTCGAGGAGTTCGATCTCGACGCCGCGCTCGCGCGCCGGCCGAAGGTGCTCTTGCTCGACGAGCTCGCCCACACGAATGCGCCCGGATCCCGGCACGCGAAGCGCTGGCAAGACGCGATGGAGCTGCTCGACGCGGGGATCGACGTGTTCACCACCGTCAATGTCCAGCACGTGGAGAGCCTGAACGACGTCGTCGCGCAGATCACGCATATTCAGGTCCGCGAGACCATCCCCGATTCGATCCTCGATCGCGCCGACGAGATCGAGCTCGTGGACATCGCCCCGGAGGAGCTGCTCACGCGCCTCCAGGAGGGCAAGGTGTATCTCCCGGATCAGGCCCGGCGGGCCGCCGCGCATTTTTTCCAGCGCGGGAACCTGCTCGCGCTCCGCGAGCTTTCCCTTCGTCGAACCGCGGAGCATGTCGACGCGGACGTACGCGATTATCGGGAGCAACACGGCGTCGTCACGCCCTGGCCAGCGGGCGAACGAATTCTCGTCTGCGTCGGCCCCTCGCCGAGCTCGGCTCGGCTCCTGCGCGCCGCGTGCAGGATGGCCGCGGGCCTTCGCGCGCCGTGGGTGGCGGCGTACGTGGAATCCCCCGCGGCGCCGAGGGCCAGCGAGGCCGATCAAAAACGGCTGGAATCCCATTTGCGTCTGGCGGAGTCGCTCGGCGCCGCCGTGACCCGGCTCAGCGGAGCCCGCATTTCGGAGGCTCTCCTCGGATACGCACGGAAATACAACGTCACGCGTATCATCATCGGCAAGCCGACCCATTCGCGGCTGCGCGATCGCCTCCGGGGCTCGCTGCTCGACGAGGTCGTGCGGGGCAGCGGCGACGTCGATGTCCACGTCATCAGCGGGAGCGAGAGCGCCGAGCGTGAGCCCGCTCCGCCCGAGGCGCCGAAGCCCCCGGCTCCCCTCACCGGATATGCGGCGGCCGCGATGATCGTCACGACCACCACGGTCATCGCGGCCGGCGTACGAGCCCTTTATTCGGTGCCGGATCTCGAGGTGGTTTACCTCCTGGCCGTCATGGTGACCGCCGTCCGTTTCGGGCGAGGCCCCTCGATCCTCGCGGCAGCGCTCGCGGTGGCGTCCTACGACTTTTTCTTCGTCCCGCCCTTTCACACCTTCGACGTCGCCGATGCGCGGTATCTCTTGACGTTCGTGATGATGTTCGGCGTCGGCCTG